>NZ_JAAGPK010000119.1:0-25797 GCF_017104685.1 Burkholderia sp. Tr-20355
ACCTTCGCCGGCCGGCGCCGCGCCGCCGCCGCCGGCTTCGCTCGCGCGCTGCGCGAGCCAGCGCTGCCAGCCGTACACCTGCAGCACCGCGAACGCGCCCTGCAGCAGCATGTCCGAATACAGCTTCGCATCGAAGAAGATCCAGCCGTACAGCGCAACCGACGCGAGCCCGACCGGCCAGCACAGCATGCGGCGCTTCGCGGTCAGCCAGATCGCGAGCGCGCTGACGATCACGCCGGCGATTTCGAGTGGGGACATCGTCTGTGCTCTCCTGGTTGGCTGCCGGGGCCGCGCGTCACGCAGCCGGTTCCCGGTCATCAGAAATCATAGGTCAACGACACGCGCGCGGTGCGCGGCGCCCCCGGGAACAGGTACGCATCGCCCTGCTGCTCGCCCGCGTCGCGCCAGTAGAACTTGTTGAACAGGTTGTCGACCGACACGCGCAGTACCGTGCGATGGCCGCCGATCTTCGTCGTATAGCGCGCGCCGAGATTGAACACGAACCATGACGGCACGCGCGCGGTGCCTTCCTCGTTCGCGTTGCGCGCCGCGCTGTACTCGACACCGCCGAGCACGTTCAGCCCTGCCACGCCCGGCACCGCGTAATCCGCATACAGCGACGCGCGCAGCGCGGGCACGTTGATGATCTGGTGCCCTTCGTAGGCCGGCGACCCCGAATCGTACGCGCGGGCGCGGATCGCCGCGACGCTGGCCGTCAGCCCCAGCCGCTCGGTCACGCGCCCGGCCGCGCCGAGCTCGATCCCCTGGTGCCGCTGCGTGCCGCGCTGCACGAACGTGTAGGCGGTGCCCGACGCATCCGGGTCGGCGAACTGGAACGGCTTGCTGATCGAGAACACGGCGGCCGTGAGGCTCAGCCGGTCGAGCCAGTCGTATTTCGCGCCGACCTCGATCTGGTGCGATTCGACCGGCGGCAGGAACGCATACGCATTGGTCGCGCGCACCGGCGCCTGGTCGCCGAGCGACAGCGCCTTGCTGTACGACGCATACAGCGACAGCACGTTGACCGGCTTGTAGACGAGCGCGACCTGCGGCAGGAACACCGAGCGGTCGGTGTGCGTCGTGTCGCCGTCGGGACTGCTCCAGCTGCGCTGGCGCAGCAGCACTTCCTTGCCGCCCGCGAGCACCTGCCAGTGTTCGCCGATGCTGATGCGGTCGAGCCCGAACACGCCGTACTGCCACGAATCGAGCTGCGGATACGACGGCCCGGGCGTATTCGGCGACGGTGCAAACGTGACGTCGGGTCCGTCGATGTTCTCGCTGCCGACATAGTCGTACACGGCGGTCGCCATGTGCACGACGCGACGCTGCACGCTTACGCCGAGCGTCAGTTCGTGCCGCAGCGGTCCCGTCGCGAACTTGCCGGTCGTGACGGCGCGCAGGTCGTCGTTGCGCCGGTATTCGCCGGGGCTGCGGAAGTCGTACACGTCGTAGTCGCCGTTCGCGCCGAAGAAAAACGGCGACGTCGCGCCGGCCGTGCAGCTTGCCGCGTAATAGCAACCGTACGCGAACGCACTGTTGTCGTCGATCATCGTGCGGCTGCGGCCCGCGGCGACGTACGCCTTCCAGTCGTCGTTGAACTGGTAGTCGAAGCGGGCGTTCAGGTTCAGCGCATCGGTCGTCACCGGTTTCGCCCACGGCTGCGTGCCGAGCGCCTTCGACGTCGTCTTGACCGACGGCACGACGGTGCCGCCGAGCAACTGGTAGCCGGGCGCCGAGCGCTGGATCCACTGCTGGAATTCGGCGTTGAGCTGCAGGCTCGCGCGCGGGCTGATGTCCCAGTCGGCGGCGATCGAGCCGAACGTGCGCCGTCCGTTCGTGCCGTCGATGTAGGCGTGCATGTTCTCCTTCGCGGCGTTGATCCGGAAGCCGAACTGATGGTCGGGGCCGAAGCGGCGGCCGAGATCGACGGCCGCCGACGTCGAGCCGCGGCTGTCGACGCCGCCCGTCACGCTCGCGACGTTCGCGGAGCGCTTGGTCACGAAGTTGATCACGCCGCCCGGCGCGACGACGCCGCTGTCGATGCCGGCCAGCCCCTTCAGGATCTCGACGCGCTCCTTGTTCTCGAGCGGCACGTTCTGCTCGCCCGACACCGTCAGCCCGTCGATCCGGATCGCGCTCGCGAGATCGACCGGAAAACCGCGGATCGCGAAGCCTTCGAAATAGCCGACCGGCGCGTAGTCGTTGACGACCGATGCGTCGTTGCGCACGACGTCGCTCAGCCGCTTCGCCTGCTGGTCGTCGATCAGCGCGCGCGTGACGACGTTCACCGACGCGGGCGTGTCGCGCAGCGGCGCGTCGTCGAGCCCGGCCACCGACGCATTGCGCGCGCGCAGCGTGCCGCCGCGCTCGCCGCTCACCGTGATCGCGGGCAGCGTCGCGGTGCCGGCCGCGTCGGCGTCCGGTGCGGGCGCGTCACCCGGTGCCGCGGCGGCCTGCGCCGCGAAAAGCGTGATGCCGAGGCCGACTCCGAGCCCGACCTTGGTGCGCCGCCGCCGTGCGGACGCCGCTGTTGTTCGATTCACCGTCATTGTTCTGGATGGAAAACTCGCCACTCGACCCTGTCGAAACCCGTTACGAAGCTGCGAAGCATGCCCCCGCGGACGCAATCCGCACCGTCACCGGCCGCGTGCGGCGACACGCCATTCATCAGACGAACCGGACGATATGGCACGCACGCATGCCGGTCAGCCAGGAAGACGCGGGATGGGACATCGGATTCAGGTGACGCGCCGGGCACCGACGCAGCCGCCGACGGATTCGTCGGGAGCGGGCGGGCGGCCGGCGGCATCGCGCGGTCGTGTCATGCGGGGGACGCTTCGAACGCCCCGGTGCGGGCGGCGGGCGCTTGCGCCGACCGTTCGTCGGAACGGCGGCCTGCCCGTCGCGCGCGACATCGCGGCGTGGCGCGCATTTTACCCCGGGCGGGACCGATGGCCGTGGAATCGGGCGGAACGGGAGGCGGGAACGGCGGGATGGGGGAAATAGGCTGCGGAGGGCGCGCCGGCGGCGGCGGCGCGATCGCGCCGCGCATCGTGCGCGGCGACCTCGACGACCGGTGCGGTCACGCGCCGGTCGAACGGACGAAAACCGGCGCGGGAATCACGGCCCGCTACCGGTTCGACACCGCTCAGAACCCCTGCATCGTCACGGTCGGATCGACGACGAGATGCACGACGCCGTAGATCACCGCGCCGACCAGCAGCGCAAGCAGGATCGCCACGAACGGCAGCAACGTGAAGTTGGCGTTCGCGAGATCGGTCGCGTGCGACTTGCTGTTGCGCACGCCGAAGAAACTCCACAGGACCAGGCGGACCATGCCGAGCAGTTTCATGATGGGCTCCTTTCATCGAATCGGTTAACGCTATCGTCGATCCGACCGGCATCCGAAAAAAGAAGCAGTTGCGCGCGCTTTTCGCGCAGCAGGCCGTCTGCGGCGGCGTGTCGCAGGGTGCGTCAGCGGTCGAGCACGAGCGGCTCCGCGGCGCCTGGCGCGGGCCGCGCGACGCACAGCAGCGCGCAGCCCGGTTCGACCGGCGCGTCGGGCGCTTGCGCATAGTCGACCGCGCCGGACAGCACGCGCGTCGCGCAGGTGCCGCACGAGCCGGAACGGCATTCGGACGGCACGGCCACGCCCTGCCCCTCGGCGAATTCGAGCAGCGTGCCGTCGGCAGGTGTCCACGCGGTTTCGCGCGCCGTGCGCCGGAACACGACCGGCACGCCCGGCGCCGCTCGCGCGAGCGTCTCGCGCGCCACACGACGCGAGACGCTCGACGGCCCGAACGCCTCGAAGCGGATGCGTTCGTCCGGCACGTTCAGTGCGCGCAGCCCGTCGTACAGGTCGCGCATGAACGCCGCGGGCCCGCACAGGTAGAAGTCGTAGTCGTCGAACGACAGGATCCGCTTCAGCTGCGCGACGTCGATGCGGCCGGCCCGCGCGGCCGAGCGTTCATCAGGATGACTGTCGAACCAGTGCAGCGACAGGCGCGCGTCGGCGGCCGCGATGGCCGCGAGTTGCGCCGCGAACGGCCGGTCGGCCGCATCGCGTGCGCCATGCACGAACACCACGCGGCGCGACGGCGTGTCGTCGACCAGTGCGCGGCGCAGCATCGCGACCATCGGCGTGATGCCGATGCCGGCCGACACGAGCACGGCCGGGCGCGGGCTCGCGAGATCGAACGTGAAGCGGCCGCGCGGCATCTGCGCGTCGAACGTCATGCCGGCCAGCGCATGATCGTGCAGCCACGCCGATACGCGCCCTTCGCGCTTCACGGTGATCCGGTAATGCGCGCCACCCGGCGCATCCGACAGCGTGTAGCTGCGAATCGCCGGCGCATCGCCGCCCGGCAGCGCGACGCGCAACGTCAGGTGCTGCCCGGCTTCGTAGGCCGGCAGCACGCCGCCGTCCGCCGGTTCGAAATGAAACGACCGGATCGCGCGCGCTTCGTCGACGATCTTCGCGATGCGCAACGGCCGCCATGCGGGTGCCGATGCAGGCACGACGGACGGCACCGGGACCGCCTGCGCGGCGCCCGGCGAAGCCGCCGCCGTCGTCGCGAACTGCGGCGCGCGCTCGACCGCCGACCACCGGAACGGCAGCACCGCACGCAGGCGCCGCACTTCCCGCACATGGAACCGCACGACACGCTGCGCGCCGTCGAACGACGCGACGAGCGGCCCGTCCCACACGATCTCCGCGCGCGCGGCGACAACCAGCAAGTCGCCGCTGTCGAAATCGATGAACAGCAGCCCCGCGCGCGGATCGTGCTGCAGGTTGCCGAGCGTGTTGAAGAAGCGGTTGCCGCTGAAATCGGGCGTCGTCAGCGTGTTCGCATCGTCGACGCGCACGAAGCCCGGCATCCCGCCGCGATGCGACACGTCCGCGCCGCGCGCGGCGCCCGCCTCCGCCGACGTGTTCGCGCTCGCGACGAAGAACGTATCGGCCTGCGCGAGCAGCGCGCGGTCGGCGTCGCTCAATGCGTCCGACACGTCGGGCGCGACGGCCGCATCGGCTTCGCGTGCGATGAACGTGGGCTTGCGGCCCTGGATGTACTTCGCGCAGTTGCCGAAGCTCTGCTCGACGGCGATCGTCAGCGCATCGCCATCGACCGCGCGCACGACGCCGTTCACGCGATTGCGCCGCCGCGTATCGAATTCGATCCCCAGCCCGCCGAGCGCCGCGCCCGGTTGCCAGGTACCGGCCAGCGGATCGCCCGGCAGCGCGCGCGCCGCGATGCGCAGCGTGCGCGGGTCCGGCGACGTGACGAAACCCGGCGCACCGGCGCGCAGCGTCGCCCATGGCTGGCCGTGCGCATCGACGCCGCCGAGCACGAAGAACGGCAGTTGCGCGAAGAACGCGCGGTGCTGGTCCGGCATGAAGCGCCGGATGCCGCGCCGGCCGGCCGCACCCGCCGCGTCCGTCACGCCTGCGCGCTGCTGCACGGCAAGCTCGCCCGCGTGAAACGGCACGGTGTCGAGTTCCCAACCCGGTACGACGGCGGTCGGCGCGTTCATCGCATGCTCCTGACTAGGCTTGGTTGAAGGAGAGGTTACGCGGCGAGCAGGCCCGCGCGAGTCGTCGGCATCGCGACGAAGCCCGGCAGCGCCTCGATACGCGCCAGCCATGCGCGCACGTGCGGATACGGTTCGAGCGACACGCCGCCTTCCGGTGCGTGCGCGATGTACGTATAAGCGGCGATGTCCGCGATCGTCGGCTGCGCGCCGGCCGCGAACGGCTTGCCGGCCAGCTCGCGATCGATCACGTCGAGCACCTTCGCGGCCGTGCGCTTGGCGGCCTCCGGATCGAGCTGCGCGCCGAACACGGTCACGAGCCGCGCGGCAGCCGGGCCCGACGCGATCGGGCCGGCCGCATACGACAGCCAGCGCTGCACGACGGCCGCGCCGACCGGATCGTCGGGCAGCCAGTGCGCGTCGCCGTAGCGCTTCGCGAGGTAGACGAGGATCGCGTTCGAATCGGCGATCACGGTGCCGCCGTCGTCGATCACCGGTACCTGCCCGAGCGGATTCAACGCGAGAAAAGCCGGTTCGCGCTGCGCGCCGACCGCGAGATCGACGTCGATGGTTTTGGACGGCAACCCGAGCAGCGACAGGAACAATCGGACACGGTGCGCGTGGCCGGACAACAGGAACGAATAGACGCGGATCGGCGAGGCAGGCTTGCGGGCGGCAGACATGGAAACACTCCGGATTCTCGCGCCGCCGGGAATCGGCGACGAACGGCTCCAGCGTAGCGCTCGCCGTTCGTCGCCAGAAGACGGATAATCGCGGAAACATTATCCTCTTTCATAGGACAATCGACGATGGCCGATCTGCGCGACGTGAACCTGAACCGGCTGGCGATCTTCGTCGCGGTGGTCGAGGCCGGCTCGCTGACGGCCGCGGCCGAGCGGCTCGGCCTCGCGAAGACGGTCGTCAGCACGCACATGCAGCGCCTCGAATCCGAGGTCGGCACGAACCTGCTGGTGCGCACGACGCGGCGGCTGAGCGTGACGGATGCGGGGCGCGTGTTCTACGACGCGTGCCGCGACATCGTGCGCGCGACCGAAACCGCGCTCGACGCGGTATCGTCCGACGCTGGGCCGCTGCGCGGCACGCTGCGCGTGAGCGTGCCGATCGACTACGGCGCTTTGGTCGTCGCACCGGCCGTCGTCGCGTTGCGCGACCGGCATCCGGGGCTCGACGTCGAACTGGTGGCGAACGACCGCGTCGTCGATCTCGTCGCGGACAATCTCGACGTCGCGATCCGCATCGGCCGCCTCGCCGATTCGAACTATCGCGCGGTGCAGCTCGGCACGTACGAGAAATGGCTGGTGGCGAGCCCGGCGTTCGTCGCCCGGCACGGGCTGCCGCGCGATCCGGATGCGCTCGCCGCGCTGCCGTTCGTGATGCTGTCGACGCTGCCGCGCCCGCACACGCTCGAACTCGACAACGCGAACGGCGGCAGCGCGGCCGTCCGCTGTGCCGCACCGGTCGTATCGAACACCGCGACCGCATGCCGCGCGATCGTGCTCGCGGGCGGCGGCTTCGGGTTGCTGACGGATTTCTCGACCGCGGACGACGTCGCGGCCGGCCGGCTCGTGCGGCTGCTGCCCGCGTGGCGCTCGGCACCGGCCGGAATTCATGCGGTGTATCCGTCGACGCGGCTGCCTACGCCGAAGGTGCGGGCGTTCATCGATGCGATGAAGGAGAGGATTGGCGACACACGGCCGGCACGCAAGACGAAACGCGAACGCTAGCGCGCGCCGGTTGCGTGCCCGCGCACGCCATTCATCCGACGAATCACGACGTCCCCGCGATCAGGCGCCGCCATGCACGGCGCTCATGCGCGGCATGAAAACTAATCGATTGTTGGCGCCCCGGATCGACGCCGACAATCCGCTTCATGCCCCCTCGTTTGCGGTACGGGCCACTCACCCTCCCAATCGGCACGTCACGATCCATGAACCGCCCAGTCCCTCTTCCCTGCATCGCCGCGGCCCGCACGGCCCCGCCGGCACCCTCCCTTGCCCGCCCCCGCACTTGCGGCGAAGCACTCGTCGGCCTGCTCGAACGTTACGACGTCGAATGCGTGTTCGGCATTCCCGGCGTGCATACCGTCGAGCTCTATCGCGGGCTCGCCGAGTCGTCGATCCGCCATGTGACGCCGCGCCACGAACAGGGCGCCGGCTTCATGGCCGACGGTTATGCCCGGGTCACCGGCCGGCCGGGCGTCTGCTTCATCATCACCGGGCCCGGCATGACCAATATCGCGACCGCGATGGCACAGGCCTACGCGGATTCGATCCCGATGCTGGTGATCTCGAGCGTCAACGCGCGGCGCGAGCTCGGCAGCGGCGACGGCCGCCTGCACGAGCTGCCGTCGCAGCGCAACGTCTTCGCGGGGCTCACCGCGTTCTCGCACACGCTGCTGGACGCGGCCGACCTGCCGCAGGTCCTCGCGCGCGCATTCGCCGTCTTCGAAAGCGCGCGGCCACGGCCCGTGCATATCGAGATTCCGCTCGACGTGATCGTGATGCCGGCGCCCGCGCTGCCCGCCACCCCGCCCGCGCTGCCCGCGCGCCCCGCGCCTGACGCCGGTGCGCTCGCGGCGGCCGCGGACCTGCTCGCCCACGCACGCCGGCCGCTGATCCTGGCGGGCGGCGGTGCCGTGCAGGCGGCAGCCGAATTGCGCGAACTCGCCGAACGCCTGCATGCGCCCGTCGCGCTGACGATCAACGCGAAGGGCCTGCTGCCGGCCGGCCATCCGCTGCTGATCGGCTCTACCCAGTCGCTGCCGGCCACCCGCGCGGCGATCCGCGATGCCGACGTGGTGCTCGCCGTCGGCACCGAGCTCGGCGAAACGGATTACGACGTCACGTTCGACGGTCGCTTCGCGATCGACGGACGGCTGATTCGCATCGACATCGATGCGCAGCAGCTGATGCGCAATGCCCGCGCGGAGATCGCCATCGCCGGCGATGCACGGCTCGCGCTCGGCACGCTGTCGACCCGTCTGCACGAAAAACCCGCGCCGACACCGGAAGCCGGCTGGGGTGCCTCACGCGTGGCCGCCGTGCGCGCCGAGATCGCGTCCGGCCACGACGGCCACGTGCGCGCGCAGGCGCGACTGATCGACACGGTCGTCACGACGCTGCCGGGCGTGATCGTCGCCGGCGATTCGACGAGCCCCGTCTACGTCGGCAATTTCACCCACGACGCGCCCGCGCCGCGCAGCTGGTTCAACTCGTCGACCGGCTACGGCACGCTCGGCTACGGGCTGCCCGCCGCGATCGGCGCGAAGCTCGCCGCGCCGGCGCGCCCGGTCGTCTGCCTGATCGGCGATGGCGGCCTGCAGTTCACTTTGCCGGAGCTCGCGAGCGCGGTCGAGGCCCGCCTGCCGGTGATCGTGATCGTCTGGAACAACCGCGGTTACGGCCGCCGCGTTGCGCGCCGCCGCAGCGCGCGCGATTCCGACTGTGATCGAGATCGACGAAGCGGCGTGGTTCGGTCAGGTGCAGCCATGAGTCCGGCCGCCGCGTTTCGTTTCGATCCGCCGCTGCATACCGGGCTCCTCATCGATGGCGTGTGGGGACCCGGCGTCGGCGGCGCCACGCTGCCCGTCGTCGATCCGTCGACCGAAGCGGTCCTCGCGCGGGTCGATGCCGGCGACGACGCGGACGTCGAGCGCGCCGTCCGGGCCGCGGCCCGCGCGTTTCCCCGCTGGAAACGCACGACGGGCACCGCGCGCGCGGCCCTGCTCCGCGCGATCGCACGCGGCGTCGACGCGCACCGCGCGCGGCTCGCGACACTGCAGTCGCTCAACAACGGCAAGCCGTTCGCGGAAGCGGAGATCGACGTCGCCGACGTGATCGCCACGTTCGACTACTACGCCGGCCTCGCCGAACGGCTCGACACGGACGGCGAAATCGAGGTCGCGCTACCCGACGACCACCACCGCGCGTGGATCCGGCGCGAACCGGCCGGCGTCGCCGCGCTGATCGTGCCGTGGAATTTCCCGATGGTGACGACGGCGTGGAAGCTCGCGCCCGCGCTCGCAGCCGGCTGCACCGTCGTGCTGAAGCCGTCCGAGATCACGCCGCTGCCCGAACTCGAACTCGCCGCGATCGCCGCCGCTGCGGGCCTGCCGCCCGGCGTGCTGAACGTCGTGACGGGCACCGGTCACGACGTCGGCGCCCCGCTGTGCGCGCATCCGCTCGTCGCGAAGGTGTCGTTTACCGGCAGCACGGGGGTCGGTGCGCAGGTCATGAAAGCCGCCGCGGACACGATCAAGGGCATCGGCCTCGAACTGGGCGGCAAGTCGTCGATCGTCGTGTTCGACGACGCCGATCCCGACCAGGCGGTCGAGCTGATCGCCGGCGGCGGCCTGTTCAACGCCGGGCAGATGTGTTCGGCGACCTCGCGCGTGCTCGTCGCCGCGCCGCTCGCCGAAGACCTGATCGCGCGTCTCGCGCGGCGGATCGACGCGACCGTCGTCGGCCCGCCGTTCGCCGAGGGCGTGCAGATGGGCCCGCTGACGAACCGTGCGCAATACGAACGCGTGAAGCACTACCTCGCGCAAGGCCGCGCCGACGGCGCGCGGCTGGTGGCGGGCGGCGACGTGCCCGCCGGCCCCGGTTACTTCGTCCGGCCCGCGCTGTTCGCCGACGTGCCGACCGACAGCGCGCTGTGGCGCGACGAAATCTTCGGGCCGGTGCTGTGCGTCCGCACATTCGATACCGAGGACGACGCGATCGCGGCCGCCAACGATACCGAATACGGGCTCGTCGCGACCATCGTCACGCGCGACACGGCACGCGGCAAGCGGGTCGCCGACGCACTCGAGGCAGGCGTCGTGTGGATCAACACACCGCAGCTGATCTATCCGCAAACCTCATGGGGCGGCTACAAGCGCAGCAGCGTCGGGCGCGAGCTCGGTCCGTTCGGGCTGGCTGCGTTCCAGGAGATCAAGCAGGTCATGATGCCGGCCCGCTGAGGCCGCCCGGCTCATGCGTTTATCTCATGCCGCGCATGCGGATATTTCGTTTGTTGCGGAAATTTGACCTCCCTACAGTTCATCCACACCCCGCGCCGCCGTTCGGCGACCGGCATCGAACCACCCGGCATCGTTCATCAGGAGACGGCCATGCAACACTTCAAGGCGGGCAGAAGGCAGGTGATCAAAACCCTCGGCACGGCACTCGCCGCATCCGCCCTTCCGATGCCATTCATCAGTACTGCGAAAGCACAGTCGAGCAGTTTCGCGGGAAAGACCCTTCGGCTGCTCACGTGGTCTGACGATACCGGCGCGGCCGCGCTGCGCAACATCGCGGAAACCTTCAGCAAGCAGACCGGCGCGCGCGTGATCGCCGACCGTGCGGACGGCACGTCGGGCATGGTCGCCAAGGTCAAGGCCGCCGGCGAGCGGCCGACCTACGACGTGATCACGCTGGCCGGCGTGGGCGCGGCGGGCCTCGCCGACGCGGGCCTGCTCGCGAAGCCGGACCTGAACCGGCTGCCCAACCTGAAGGACGTCGCGCCGCAGTACCGCACGGGCGCGAACGGGTTCGGCATCGGCTACCTGCTGTGGTCGGACGGACTGATCTACAACACGTCGACCATCAAGACCGCACCCGCGAGCTACGAAGCGCTGTGGGATCCGAAATATGCGGGCCGCCTGTTCCTGCCGCCGCCGGAATGGGCCGAGGCGGTCGATCTCGCGATCGTCGCCGCGAAGCTGGCCGGCGGTTCGCAGCAGAACATCGAGCCCGGCTTCCGCAAGCTCGCGGCGCTCAAGGATCGCGTGATGACGCTCGGCGAGAACCCGAACCAGATCGCCGACCTGTTCCGCACCGGCTCGCTCGACATCGGCGGCATCTATTCGCCCGCGTTCTTCCCCGACCAGATCCGCAAACCCGACTACAAGATGGGCGTGACGTACGGGATGAAGGAAGGCTTCGCGACGCAACTGATGTTCACGGTGATTCCGAAAGCGCACCCCGGCGACCTCGATCTGATCCATGCGTTCATCAACCACACGCTCGACGCGGGCGTGCAGGGCCGGATGGCGGCGGACGTGCTGAACGGGCCGGTGAACGCGAAGGCCGTGATCCCGGCGGAAAGCCGCCCGTTCGTGCCGTCGCCGCAGCAGATCGCGGAGAAGGCCATCCTGCACGACGACAAGGCCCTCGCGGCCGTCCAGCCGGCGTGGATCAAACGCTATACCAGCCTCTTCGCGGCCTGACGACATGGCCTCGCTGCCCTCCTCCCGTCACGCGGAGCCGGTCGCCGCCGGCCAGGCCGGCGGCGCTCAGGCCGCCGCCGCGCGGCCCGGCGTGCCGCCGTGGCTGCTGCTCGCGCCGGTCCTCGCGTTCCTCGCGGTGCTCGCGGCCGCGACGCTCACCGTGCTGCGGATGAGCGTCGGTACGCCGGGCGACGAATGGCGCACATTCACGCTGCAGAACTATGCCGATCTCGCCGATCCGTACTTCATGCATTCGCTGTGGCTCACGCTGCGCCTCGCGTTCGAGAGCATGGTGTGCGCGATGCTGCTCGCGATCCCCGTCGCGCTGGCGATGGCGCGCGCCGAATCGCGGCTCGCGCGGCGACTCATGCTCGCCGGCGTACTGCTGCCGCTGCTCGTCAACCTGCTGCTGCAGGGCTACGGCTGGCTCGTGATGCTCGGCCCGGCAGGCTTGCTCAACCGCTCGCTGCTGGCGGCCGGCATCGTCGAACGGCCGCTGCAGCTCCTGTACCGCGAACACGGCGTGCTGCTCGGGCTGATCCAGACGGCATTCCCGCTCGCCGTGCTGCCGCTGTCGAGCGCGCTGCGCGCCGTGTCCCGCTCGTACGACGAAGCGGCCGCGACGCTCGGTGCGACGCGCTGGCAAACGCTGCGGCACGTGACGTTGCCGCTCGCGATGCCGGGGCTCGTGTCGGGGGCGCTGCTCGTGTTCGCGTACAACGCGAGCGCATTCGCGGTGCCGCTCCTGCTCGGCGGCCGGCGCGTGCCGATGCTCGCGGTGCTCGTGCACGACCAGGTCGCGCCGCTGCTGAACTGGCCGGCCGCTTCGGCGTCGGGTGTCGTGCTGATGGGTGCGACGCTGGTCGTGATGGCCGTGTCCCAGCGCCTCGTGCGCGCCGTGCAACATGACGAGGTGACCCGATGAATGCTCTTTCGCCGCGCGCGCCGCTGCCGGGCCGCCTGAGCCGCTCGACCGGCGCGCTCGCGACGCTCGTGCTGTTCGCCGCCGCGATGCCGATCCTGACGATGATCACGATGTCGTTCGGCTCGTCCGGCACGCTCGAATTCCCGCCGCGCGATTTCAGCCTGCACTGGTACCGCGCCGCCTGGCAGACCTTCGTGGCCGGCGACGCGGGCAGCGCCCAATCGATGGGCGCCGCGCTGACGACGAGCCTCGTCGTCGCGATCGCGACGATGCTGGTCGCGACCGCGGTGTCGGTGCCGGCCGCCTATGCGCTGTCGCGCTACCGCTTCCGCGGCAAGACGCTGGTCGAACAGCTCGTCGCACTGCCGGTCGTCTATCCGCTCGTCATGCTCGGCCTCGCGCTGCTGCTCGTGTTCAACGCGCTGCCGGTCGAACTCGGGTTCGTGCGGCTCGTCGTCGCGCACGTGATCCTGACACTGCCTTTCACCGTGAAGAACTGCGTCGCGTCGGTCGCGTCGATCGGCCCGGAATTCGAGGAAGCCGCGTACCTGATGGGCGCGAGCCCGCGCCGCGCGTTCGTCGATGTCGTGCTGCCGCTGATGCGCCCGGGCGTCCTCGCCGGCATGCTGTTCGCGTTCATCGTGTCGTTCAACGAATTCACCGTGACGTTCTTCCTGTACAGCGTCGACACGATGACGCTGCCGGTCTGGCTCTACAGCCGCACCGTGTCGTCGCTCGACCCGACCGTGTTCTGTTTCGCGGTGTTCACCGTCGCGATCGATTTCGCGCTGATCTGGATGCTCGAAAAACTCGTCGGCGACAAGGGCGTCGCGCTCTGACGCGCGTACGGCTCCGCCTTCGCCCATCCAAGGAATCCCCATGACCCAGCTCACCCTCCAGAACGTGACGAAGCGCTTCCATCACGCGTATGCCGTCGATCACGTCGATCTGTCCGTGCCGGACGGCAAGCTCGTCTGCTTTCTCGGCCCGTCGGGCTGCGGCAAGACCACGCTGATGCGGATCATCGCCGGCCTCGAGACACCGACGTCGGGCACGATCACGTTCGCCGGCCGCGACCTCACGCACGTGAGCGCCAACCGGCGCGATTTCGGCATGGTGTTCCAGTCGCTCGCGCTGTTCCCGCACATGACGGTCGCGCAGAACATCGCGTATCCGCTGCGGCTGCGCAAGACCGCCAAGGCCGCGCAGGCGCGGCGCGTCGCGGAGCTGCTGGAGCTGATCCAGCTTCCGCACCTGGCCGACCGGCTCGTCACGCAACTGTCGGGCGGGCAGCGCCAGCGGGTCGCGATCGCGCGCGCGATTGCCTCTTCGCCGCGCCTGCTGCTGCTCGACGAGCCGTTGTCGGCACTCGACGCAAAGCTGCGCGAGGCGATGCAGGTCGAGATCCGGCTGCTCCAGCAACGGCTCGGCATCACGACGATCATGGTCACGCACGACCAGCGCGAAGCGATGACGATGGCCGACGAGATCGTCGTGATGGAGAAAGGCCGCATCCAGCAGGTCGGCCGGCCGCTCGACATCTATCGCGATCCGGTCAACGAATTCGTCGCGGATTTCATTGGCCTCGGCAACATCCTGCCGGTCGCGTGCGATGGCGACGACGCAATCGTGCTGCCCGGCGGGCAGCGGCTCGCGATCCGGCGCGCGCCCGACACGCCGCGCGCGGACGACGCCGTGCGCCTGCTGATTCGCCCCGAGGACGTGTGCGTGCGCCCGATCGCGGTATCGCCGTCCGCACCGAACACGCTCGCCGGCACGGTCGCGTTCGTGCGCGACGTCGGTGCATCGATCGAGGCGACGATCGATTGCCGCGGCTTCACGCTGACGGCCGCGACGACGCCACGCGAGACGCCCGACCTGCACGTCGGCATGCCGGTCGCCGCCGAACTGCCCGCGCATGCCTGCAAACTGATCGCCGCACGCGGCGCCTGATGCCCTTTCCCTCCCTCCAGCGCAGCAACAAGGACTTCACCATGAACGCATCGACCCAAGCCCACCGTCTCGTGCGACGCCTGTTCGCCCGCACCGCCCTCTTCTGCGCCTGCACGGCAGGTCTCGCGGCCATCGCGCCGCTCGCCCATGCCGACGCGCTCGACACGATCGCGAAATCGGGCATCGTGCGCATCGGCGTGTTCGAGGATTACCCGCCGTTCGGTTCGATCGGCCCCGACATGAAGCCGCAGGGTTACGACATCGACATGGCGACGCTGATCGGCAAGGCGCTCAATGCGAAAGTCGAGCTCGTGCAGGTCACCGGCGACAACCGGATGGCGTACCTCGCCGACCGCAAGACCGACATGCTGCTGTCGGTCGGCCAGACGCCGGAGCGCGCGAAGGTGATCGATTTCTCGAATGCGTATGCCCCGTACTATCTCGCGGTATTCGGCCCGAAATCGCTCGCGGTGAAGGGCACCGCGGATCTCGCCGGCAAGTCCGTCGCGGTCGCGCGCGGCACGCTCGAGGACCTGAGCGTGAGCAAGGTCGCCCCGCCGAACGCGACGATCAAGCGCTTCGACGATCCGAACGGCGCGATCGCGGCGTTCCTGTCGGGACAGGCGCAGCTGCTCGTGGTCGGCAACGACGTCGGCGCGACGATCATCGCGCGCCACCCGTCGATCGATCCGGAGCAGAAGTTCTCGCTGTTCAGCTCGCCCGATCACGTCGGCCTGAACAAGAACGAGCCGCGCCTGATGCGGAAGGTCAATGACGCGATCGCCGGCGCGAAGAAGAACGGGACGCTGAACACGCTGTCGCAGAAGTGGCTGCACGCGGCACTGCCGGCCGACCTGTGATGCGCGCCGCGCCCGCCCCGCATGCGCGACGAAAGGTATCGTGATGACCTACGTGTTCGACTTCAGCGATTTCGACCTCTACGCCGGGATGCTCGCGCGCGGGATCGGCGTGACGCTCGGCCTCACCGCGGCCTCCACCGTGCTCGGCGGCCTGATCGGCACCGCCGGCGCGTGGGCCGCGCTCGCCGGCCCGCGCTGGGCGCGGGCGCTCGTCGCGGCCTACGTCGAACTGATCCGCAATACGCCGTTCCTGGTCCAGCTGTTCTTCATCTTCTTCGGGCTGCCCGGGATCGGCGTGCACATCGACGAAGCGCAGGCGGCCGTGCTGGCGATGACGGTCAACCTGGGCGCGTATGCGGTCGAAATCCTGCGCGCCGGCATCGAATCGGTGCCGCACGGGCAGACGCAAGCGGCACGCGCGCTCGGGCTGCATGGCCGGCAGGTGTTCGGCCAGATCGTATTGCCGCAGGCACTCGCGAACGTGTACCCCGCGCTGCTCGGGCAAGTGCTGATCGTGATGCTCGGCTCGGCCGTCGTGTCGCAGATCTCCGTGCCTGACCTGACCTACGCGGCGAACTTCATCCAGTCGCGCAATTTCCGTGCGTTCGAGATCTACATCGTCGTGACCGCGATCTATCTGCTGCTGTCGATCGCGCTGCGCATGCTGCTCAATCGCGTCGCCCGCCGGCTGTTTGCGGGCCGTGCACCGCACGGTGCGGCCGCCGCACCGCGCCGATCGTGCGGCGCCCGCTTCAGGTGGCGCCTGCGCTCCCCTGAAACCGGCCTCCCGACGGAGCGGGTACGATGATCGAATTCACCTTCCAGGATATTGCGTGGAACCTGCTGCTTGCCGCACGTTGGACCGTGCTGCTGTCGCTGATCACGTTCGTCGGCGGCAGCGTCGCCGGGTTCGTGCTGCTCGCGATGCGCATCTCGCCCGTGCCGGCGCTGCGCCGCTTCGTGATCCTGTACATCGCGCTGTTTCAGGGCACGCCATTGCTGATGCAGCTGTTCCTCGGTTTCTTCGGACTGCCGCTGGTCGGCATCGACGTGACACCATGGGTCGCCGCGTCGGTCGTACTGACGTTGAACGCGAGCGCCTGTCTGGCCGACATCTGGCGCGGCTGCGTGGACGCCGTGCCGCGCGGTCAGTGGAATGCGGCGGCCAGCCTCGGCATGACGTGGACGCAACAACTGCGTTACGCGGTGTGGCCGCAGGCATGGAAAATCGCCCTGCCGCCGACCGTCGGTTTTCTCGTGCAGGCGGTGAAGAGCACCGCGCTGACGTCGATCATCGGGCTGACCGAACTCACGAAGACCGGCAACATCATCACCAACGCGGTGTTCAAGCCGTTCCCGATCTACGCGATGGTCGCGCTGCTCTACTTCGCGATGTGCTTCCCGCTCACGTGGTACGCCCGCGCGCTCGAGCGCGGCTACCGCGCCGCTAAGGTACGCTGAACCGGCGCCGCTCGCGCCTGATTACGATGCAGGTATTCCCCATGATTTCCATCAGCAACGTTTCGAAGTGGTACGGCCAGTTTCAGGTCCTCACCGACTGCACGACCGAGGTCAAGAAAGGCGAAGTGGTCGTCGTGTGCGGCCCGTCGGGCTCGGGCAAGTCGACGCTGATCAAGACCGTCAACGGCCTCGAGCCGTTTCAGCAGGGCGAGATCCTCGTGAACGGCCAGTCGGTCGGCGACAGGAAGACGAACCTGTCGAAGCTGCGTTCGAAGGTCGGGATGGTGTTCCAGCATTTCGAGCTGTTCCCGCATCTGTCGATCACCGAGAACCTGACGCTCGCGCAGGCCAAGGTGCTCGGCCGCGGCAAGAACGAAGCGACCGAGAAGGGCGTGAAGCTGCTCGAGCGCGTCGGCCTGAAGGCGCATGCGCACAAGTTCCCGGGGCAGCTGTCGGGCGGCCAGCAGCAGCGTGTCGCGATCGCGCGCGCGCTGTCGATGGACCCGATCGCGATGCTGTTCGACGAACCGACGTCCGCGCTCGATCCCGAGATGATCAACGAAGTGCTCGACGTGATGGTCGAACTCGCGCAGGAAGGGATGACGATGATGGTCGTCACGCACGAGATGGGCTTCGCGAAGAAGGTCGCGCATCGCGTGATCTTCATGGACAAGGGCGCGATCGTCGAGGACGACCGCAAGGACGACTTCTTCTCGAATCCGAAATCGGAACGCGCGAAGGACTTCCTCGCGAAGATCCTGCACTGAACGATGCCGCGGTGCGTCGTGCCGGACGACGCGCCGCCCCCCCTGCCCTTCCGGTCGCCCGCTCCACATCCGCCTTTCCGATGAGACGACTTCCCTCCTTCAACGCGCTGCAGATATTCGACATCGTCGCCCGACACGGCAGCTTCACGCGCGCCGCCGAGCAGCTGTGCCTGACGCAGGGGGCGGTGAGTCGGCAAATCCTCGCGCTGGAGGCGTTCTACCAGTTCCCGCTGTTCAAGCGCACGCCGAAGGGCCTGACGCTGACGGCGGAAGGCGAATTGCTGTTGCCGACGGTGCGTGAAAGCTTTGCGCGCATCGAAGAGGTGTCGATGCGCCTGTCGCGCCGACGCACCGAGCTCGCTCTGAAGGTGCCGACCTGCGTGATGCAGTGGATGCTGCCGCGGATCATGCGGTTTCAGTCCGAGCACCCCGAGCTCCAGGTGCAGATCACGACGACCTGGGGTCATCACGTCGATTTCCGCATGGAACCGTTCGATGCCGCGGTGATCTACGCTCCCGGCGCCGGCCCCGACATGCATGCGATTCCGCTGTTCGAAGAGCGGCTCACGCCCGTATGCGCGCCGGACCTGCTGGAGCGGCAACCGCTCGCGAGCGTCGACGACCTGACCCACCATACGCTGCTGCATCCGACGCGCGATCACCGGGACTGGAAACACTGGCTCGACCATGCGGGCGCACCGCACGTCGACTCGACGCGCGGACTGAGCTTCGAGACGCTCGACCTCGCGACACATGCGGCGCTCGACGGTTACGGCGTCGCGATGGGCGACCGGACGCTCGTCGACGAAAGCGTCGCGGCGCACCGGCTCGTGACTCCGTTCGACGTGTCGCTGCCGACCGGGATGGGCTACTACTTCGTGTATCCGGGCGGGGCCGAACAGCAGTACAAGATCCAGCTGTTCGGCGACTGGATCGCGGGCGAACGCGAGCGCCAGACCTCGGCATTCAACCAGCCGGCGTGAGCCGGTCGGCCGCGCGCAGGCCTGCGCGCGCCGCGATTTCATGGGGAACCACGCCGTCGATTCGTGTCCGCACGGCCAATGTTCATTTATTGAAAAGACGGCCCAATCACGCAAACAGACGACACTTCACTCCGCGTGCCGTGCGGTTACCACCTTGTTTTCATGTTCAGCCTGCCATTGGCGAGGACCGAACACGGCCGGCGCGGCGCCATCCGGTCAGCCGATCTCCCGCAACGTCCCCAGCAGCACCTTGCGGCAGCTCGAGATCATCTGCGCCTCCGGATCGCGATACCCGGTGAGCAGCCACGCCGCGCCCACGTTCGTCATCGCCCCCACCAGCGCGAGCCCGATCAGCCGCTGCTCGGTGCGCTCCGCGGGCGTCCCGGCCTCGCCCGGCGCGCCGATCGCCATGATCAGCTTGCCGAAGTCGATCAGCATGCGCTGGTAGGTCATGTCGGTATCCGCGCTCACGCCCATCACCTCGAGCAGCAGCACGCGCGCCGCGCACGGGTCGCGCAGGAACGCGAAGAACGCGGCGAGCCCCGCGTCGACGCGCTCGCGCAGCTCGCCGCCGCGCGCGGCCACCGCCTGCGCGACCGCATCGTGCAGTTGCTGCGCGTGGTGCAGGTAGGTGCAGCGCAGCAGATCCTCGGTACTGTCGAACGCCGCGTAGAAATAGCGGTCGTTCAGCTTCGCTTCCTGGCAGATCGACCGCACGGTCGCCTTGCGGAACCCGACCGTGCCGAACACGCGCGTCGCCGCGCCGATCAACGCGCCGCGCCGCTCGGCGGCCCGTACCTCGGGCGCCACGCCGCCATACGACCGGCCCCGTTTTTCCGTTTCGAGTGCTTTCTCCATTCCGCTATTTGACATCAGGACACCCGAAAACTAAAGTGGTGACGACCAACACCACAATAGACGCGCCGCCGACGCAGCGCAAGCGGAACGGGAGGAACGACGGATGAAGGGGTTTTCCGGGAAGGTTGCCGCGATCACGGGCGCCGGTTCGGGCATGGGCCGCAGCCTCGCGGTCGAGCTCGCGCGGCGCGGCTGCGAGGTCGCGCTCGCCGACGTCAACGAAACCGGGCTCGCCGGCACGGCGGCCGCCTGCGCGCGGCACGGCGTGCGCGTGAGCACGCGGCGGCTCGACGTCGCCGACCGCGACGCGGTGTTCGCATGGGCCGATTGCGTGCGCGCCGAGCACGGCAAGGTCAACCTGGTCTTCAACAACGCGGGCGTATCGCTGGCCGCCAGCGCCGAGACGGCGCGACTCGCCGATCTCGAATGGATCGTCGGCATCAACTTCTGGGGCGTCGTGCACGGCACGCAGGCGTTCCTGCCGCACCTGCGCGCGTCGGGCGACGGGCACGTCGTCAACACGTCGAGCCTGTTCGGGCTCGTCGCGATGCCGACGCAAAGCGCGTACAACGCCACCAAGTTCGCGGTGCGCGGCTTCACCGAGGCGCTGCGGATGGAGCTCGAACTCGACGGCGCGCCGGTGAGCGCGACCTGCGTGCATCCGGGCGGCGTCGCGACCGGCATCGTCGACGCGGGCCGCGTCGATACCAGCATCCACGCACTGACGGGCCAGGACGAAGCGACCCATCGCCGCCAGGCGAACCGGCTGATCAACGCAACGACGGCCGACGATGCCGCGCGGCAGATCCTCGCGGGCGTCGAACGCAATGCGCGCCGCGTGCTCGTCGGCGCCGACGCGCGCCGGCTCGACCGGATCGCGCGCCTGCTCGGTGCCGGTTACCAGTGGCTGATGCTGCGCCATGTGCGCCGCGCCCGCGCACGCAACCTCGAACGCGCCCACGCTCCGGCCGCGCTCCCGACCACGCCGACCAAGGACCCCGCATGACCTCGACGACGACCGACCGGCGCGACGCGCCGTCCGCCCCCGGCGCCCGCCGCGACGGCAACGACCTCGACGTGCTGATCGTCGGCGCCGGCCTGTCCGGCATCGGCGCCGCGTATCACCTGAAGCAGCGCTGCCCGTACGCGAGCGTGGCCATCGTCGAAGCGCGCGACGCGATCGGCGGCACCTGGGACCTGTTCCGCTATCCGGGCGTCCGTTCGGATTCCGACATGTTCACGCTCGGCTACAGCTTCCGCCCGTGGCACAGCGACAAGGCGATCTCGGACGGCCAGACGATCCTCGACTACATCCGCGACACCGCGCGGGCCCACGGCATCGACAAGACGATCCGCTACGGCCAGAAGGTCGTCGCGGCCGACTGGGATTCGAACCGCGCGCGCTGGACGGTACGCATCGAGCGCACGCAGGACGGCGCGACCGACACGCTCGTGTATACCTGCCGCTTCCTCTTCATGTGCAGCGGCTACTACGACTACGACGCCGGCTACCTGCCCGACTGGGCCGGCATGGACACGTTCGAGGGCAAGCTCGTGCATCCGCAGCACTGGCCGAAGGACCTGTCGTACGCGAACCGGCGCGTGGTCGTGATCGGCAGCGGCGCGACGGCCGTCACGCTCGTGCCGTCGATGGCGGCCGATGCGCAGCACGTGACGATGCTGCAGCGCTCGCCGACCTACATCGTGTCGCTGCCCGCCCGCGACAAGATCGCGAACGCACTGCGCCGCGTGCTGCCGTCGCGGCTCGCCCACCGGCTCGTGCGCGTGAAGAACGTGCTGCTGACGATTTACCTGTACAACGTATCGCGCCGCAAGCCCGAGCAGACGAAGAAGTTCATCATCCGCGCGGCCGGCAAGCAGCTCGGCCCCGACTTCGACGTCGCGAAGCACCTGACGCCGCGCTACATGCCGTGGGACCAACGTGTGTGCCTCGTGCCGAACGGCGACCTGTTCAAGGCGATCCGCGCGGGCCGCGCGTCGATCGTCACCGACGAGATCGAGCGCTTCACGCCGACCGGCCTCAAGCTCAAGAGCGGCCAGCAGCTCGACGCGGACGTGATCGTCACGGCCACCGGGCTGAAGGTGAAGATGCTCGGCGGCGCGCGCGTCACGGTCGACGGCCGCGCGGTCGACCTGCCGGAAACCGTGTCGTACAAGGGGATGATGTACAGCGACGTGCCGAACCTCGCGTCGTCGTTCGGCTACACGAACGCGTCGTGGACGCTGAAGGCCGAGCTGATCGCGCGCTACGTGTGCCGGCTGCTCAACCACATGCGCGCGAACGACTACGACACGTGCGTGCCGCGGCTCGGCGCCGGCGAACTCGGCGACGTGCCGGCCGTCAACCTGAGCTCGGGCTACATCCAGCGCGCGGCCGGCATCCTGCCAAAGCAGGGCCATCACAAGCCGTGGAAATTCCACCAGAACTACGTGCGCGATCTCGCATCGCTGAAGTTCAGCGCGCTCGCCGATTCGGCGATGCATTTCGAACGCCGCGCGAAAGCCGGCACGGCTGCCACGGCGCCGGTTGCCGAACCCGCACTCGAACCCCGTTGAGGCCGACATGACCCCTGTGCTCCATCTGATCCAGAACGTGCTGCTCGGCGTCGTCGCGGTACTCGCCGCGCTCGCGCTGTTCACCGCTTACGTGGCCCGCCGCGTGACGCGCGCGTTTCCGCCCGAAGGCCGCTTCGTCGACATCGGCGACGACCGCATCCATTACGTCGAATACGGCAACGGGCCGCCGATCGTGTTCGTCCACGGGCTCGCGGGGCAGTTGCGCAACTTCGCGTACCTGCCGCTTGCGCGGCTCGCGCAGCGGCATCGCGTGATCCTCCTCGACCGGCCGGGCGCCGGCCGCTCGCTGCGCGGCGCGGGCTCGCAGGCGAACGTGTTCGCCCAGGCCCGCACGGTCGCCGCGTTCATCGACGCGCTGCGGCTCGACAAGCCCGTGCTGGTCGGCCATTCGCTCGGCGGCGCGATCGCGCTCGCGGTCGGCCTCAACCACGCGGACCGCGTGAGCCGGCTCGCGCTGATCGCGCCGCTGTCGCACGAGCAGACCGAGCCGCCGGGGCCGTTCAAGCCGCTGATGCTGCCGTCGCCGCTCGTACGCCGCTTCGTGTCGTGGACTTTCGCGATCCCGCTGACGATCCTGACCGGCCGCAAGGCCGTGCGCCAGGTGTTTGCGCCGGAAGCGGTGCCGCGCGACTTTCCGGTCAAGGGCGGCGGCCTGCTCGGGATGCGCCCGCACGTGTTCTACGCGACGGCGACGGACCTGCTGTCGGCGCCGGTCGACCTGCCCGCGATGGAGCGACGCTACGCGGATCTCGCGCTGCCGGTCGACGTGCTGTACGGCCGCGCCGATCCGATCCTGAACTGGCGCGAGCACGGCGAAGCGCTCGCGAAGAAATCGGCGCGCGTGCGGCTGAAGGTCGTCGACGGCGGACACATGCTGCCGGTCACGATTCCCGATGCAACGGCCGACTGGCTGCTCGACGTGGCCGCCGCGCCCGCCGAGGTGCCGGCCGAGGTGCCGGCGCAAGCGGCACGGCGCATCGCGTAACGACGAAGCCCGGCCTGATGCCGTGCCGCGCGGCGGACGCTGGCGCGGAATCAGGCCTCGTCGTCGGGGATCGGCAACCCGAGATCCGATATCACCTCGCGCGCGGTCCGGAACGCCTCGACCGCGGCCGGTGCGCCCGCGTACAGCGCGCTGTGCAGCAACACCTCGCGGATTTCGACGAGGCTCGCGCCGTTGTTGAGCGCGCCGCGAATATGCCCCTTCAGTTCCGTGCTGCGGCCGAGCGCCGCCAGCATCGCGCACGTGCACAGGCTGCGCGTCTTCAGGTCGATCCCGCCCCGTTGCCACGTGCTGCCCCACGCGTGCTCGTTCAGCCAGTTCTGCAACGGGCGCGAAAACCCGTCGAGATCGCGCATCGCGCGCTCGACGAACGCCTCGCCCATCACGTCGATCCGCCGCGCCTTGCCGTCTTCCCTGTCCTGTTCGCTCATGTCGGTGTCCTGGTTGGAGTCGCGGCCGCTTCGGCGTCGCCGGCGGCCGCGGGGTGTCGTGTCATGTTCGGGGGCCGGACGCGTTTCGTCAAAGACAGGGCCCTCGGTCGGGCGCCGCCCGCGTGACGCGGTGCCGAACGCTACGTAACATCCCGCCGCGCGTTACGTCTGCTTACGGGAACATCACGACGGACACGGCGGCCCCCCTTGCGTGGCCGATGCGCGAAAACGCCGTTACTCCGTTTAAATCGCGCAGATATTCCCGATTCCTGCAACAAAGCGCGGCACCGTTTCGCGAAAGCTGTCGTGGCTCGGAATTTGCAGAGGAGGCTTGGACACACTTCCAATGTCGAGGCCAACATGCACACACTCTTCAAGAAGACGACGGTAACGATGGCCGTCTCCTCGCTGCTCGCGCTGTACGGCTGCGGTTCGGTCGACGGACCGACGACCCCGCCGACGATCAAGCCCAGCACGTCGGGGACGAGCGGCAGTTCGGGGACTTCGGGGACGTCGGGCGGCGGTAGTTCCGGGACTTCCGGTAGTTCCGGCACGTCGGGTAGCTCGGGGACTTCCGGTACGTCGTCGGGGACTTCGGGTACCTCGGGCACCTCCGGCACCTCGGGCACTTCCGGTACCTCGGGCACTTCCGGTACCTCGGGTACTTCCGGCACGTCGGGCACCTCCGGTACGTCGGGCACTTCCGGCACGTCGGGTACTTCCGGTACCTCGGGCACCTCCGGTACGTCGGGCACTTCCGGTACCTCGGGCACTTCCGGTACCTCGGGCACTTCCGGTACCTCGGGCACTTCCGGCACCTCGGGTACTTCCGGCACGTCGGGCACCTCCGGTACGTCGGGCACTTCCGGCACCTCGGGTACTTCCGGTACCTCGGGCACCTCCGGTACCTCGGGTACTTCCGGTACGTCGGGCACCTCCGGTACGTCGGGCACTTCTGGCACCTCGGGCACCTCCGGCACGTCGGGTACTTCCGGTACCTCGGGCACCTCGGGCACTTCGGGCACTTCGGGCACCTCGGGCACCTCGGGCACCTCGGGCACTTCGGGCACTTCGGGCACCTCGGGCACCTCGGGCACTTCGGGCACTTCGGGCACTTCGGGCACTTCGGGCACTTCGGGCACTTCGGGCACTTCGGGCACTTCGGGCACTTCGGGCACTTCGGGCACCTCGGGTACTTCCGGTACCTCGGGCACTTCCGGTACCTCGGGCACCTCCGGCACCTCGGGCACCTCGGGCACCTCCGGCACGTCGGGTACTTCCGGCACCTCGGGCACCTCGGGTACTTCCGGCACGTCAGGTACTTCCGGCACCTCCGGCTCCGGCGTCACCCCGCTGGGCAATGTCCTGCAGAAATCCGGCAACCTCGTGACGGCGCTCGGCACGACGGTCGCGACCGGCGGCAGTCAGATCGGCGGCGTGCAGATCCCCGGCACGAACCCGACGACGGCCACCAGTGTCGGCAACGCGGTCACGAGCCTCGGCAACGGCGTGCAGGCACTCGGCAACGGCGTCGCGGCCGGCCTCGGCTCGATCGGCGTGTCGGCGAATCCGCTCGGGCCGACGCTGACGTCGACCACCGGCCTGCTGACCGGCGCCGGCGGCGCGGTCAACAACCTCGGCAACGCGGTGAAGAGCCTCGGCTCGGGCCCGCTGTCGCCGCTGTCGCCCGTGACGACGCTCGTCGGCGATCTCGTCAACACCGTCGGCGGTGCCGTCAACTCGACCGCATCGGGCCTCAACACGGCGCTGAACAGCTCGCCGGTCCAGCAGCTCGAGACCCAGCTCGGCAAGGTGATCAACCCGATCACGAACACGCTGACCGGCGGCGTCACAACGCCGGGCGCCACGCAGACGCTCGGCGGCGTGACGCTGCTCGGCACGCCGCTCAACGGCCTGCTGAGCACGCTCGGCAACGGCCTCGCGCTCGCGGGCTCGAAGGTCGGCGGCGCAACCGACAACCCGGTCGGCGCGGCGCTCGGCGGCGTCGTCACGCAGCTCGGCAACACGGTGACGTCGACCGGCGGCCTCGTCCACGACAACAACGCGGGCAGCTCCAGCAGCGGCTCGGGCGGCAGCAACCCGCTCGCCCCGATCACGGGCCTGCTCGGCACGTTGACGGGCGGGCTCGGCGGCGGCAGCTCGAGCGGTTCGGGCGGCACCAGCGGCACGAGCAGCGGCG
>NZ_JAAGPK010000120.1:0-236 GCF_017104685.1 Burkholderia sp. Tr-20355
AAGCGAAACAGGACGAGAGGTACGAGAGACGAGGCATGCGAAGAAAGAGAAAGGTTAAGGCGTGGGGAACAGACAGCGGACAAGAGAAAGAAAGAGCGAGGAATAGAAGAGCGAGGAAGAGGTAGGAGAAGGGGATAAAGCAGAAGATGTCGGAGATGACGGAGTAAAGGAGGGGGAGGGGGGGGGGGGGAGGGGGGGGGGGGGAGGGGGGGGGGGGGGGGTGGGTTTTTTTTTTT
>NZ_JAAGPK010000121.1:0-24877 GCF_017104685.1 Burkholderia sp. Tr-20355
TCCGCGACGCGGCCGATCACGACGATGGCCGGTGAACCGATGCCGGTTGCGCCGACGCGTTCGACGAGCGTGTCGAGCGTCGCGAGGACCTGCCGCTGCTCGGGGCGGGTCGCATGCTCGATCGCCGCGCACGGCGTATCGCCGGGCAGGCCGCCGCCGCGCAGCGCGGCGGTGATCGCGTCGAGCCGGCGAATGCCCATGTAGATCACGATCGTCATGCGCGTGGCCGCCAGCGCGTGCCAGTCGGGCTCGTCGGCGCCCGCGCCGTGGCCCGTGACGAAGATCACGCCCTGCGCGTCGCCGCGCTGCGTGACCGGGATGCCGAGCGCGGCCGGCGCGGCAATGCCAGCGGTGATGCCGTTCACGATCTCGACCGCAAAACCCGCCGCGCCCAGCGCGGCCAGTTCCTCGCCGCCGCGGCCGAACACGAACGGATCGCCGCCCTTGAGCCGCGCGACGCTGCGGCCCGCCCGCAAGTGCGCGAGCATCGCGGCGACGATCGCTTCCTGCGGCGTCGACGCATGGCCGCCGCGCTTGCCGACGTGCTCGACCTGCGCGTCGGCGCGTGCATGGCGCAGCACGTCGGGATTCACGAGATCGTCCACGAGCAGCACGTCGGCCGCGCCGATCGCACGCACGGCCTTGAGCGTCAGCAGGTCGGCGTCGCCCGGGCCGGCGCCGATGAGCCACGCGCGGCTCATCGCACGCGGCACGGCACGCACCGTGTCGAAACAGTGGAAAGGAACAGGCGGGCGGCACATCGGCGGCCGGCGGGCAGGCAGTGCATGACGGATCGGACGAAGCCCGCGCGGACGCGGGCGGAATGCGCACCCCATCCGTCCCCCGCGGATCGGGCGTTCGGCGAGCATCGGGCTCGCCCCTTGCGTCGGCCGGTATCCGGGCTGGCCGCTTGCCAGGCCGCAGCCTTCCCGCCCGGTGAAGGGCAGTGGCATCGCGGGCGGCCTGGGCGCGTGCGCGGGGAGCGCGGCGCGCGGGCGGCGTACCGTTGCGGGGACAGCACAGGCCGGGCGGTCGTCCGCCTCCTGTTTCCCGTTTAACTGCATGCGCGGAATGCGCATGCGAGCACCGAACGCGGCGCATACGATAGCACAGCGGTTCGCCCGCGCGAACCGGCCACGGCCGGCCTCCGGCACGGTGCGCCGGCGGTGCGCAACGCAGTCCGGCGCTCCGTGCCGCCTTGACGCTCCCGGCCCCGCCGCCTACACTCGCACGCGTTTTGGTGCTCGCGCGTGCCGCTCCGGCGCGCGCAGTTAAACGGGAAACAGGGAGCCTGCCTGCACCGCAGTCGAGCCAACCTGTGCTGCCCCCGCAACGGTAAGCGAACGTGTCGCGCGTGAGCGCGATGCAGCGCCGCTTCGCCGCCTGCCGCGTGCAGGCGGACGACCGCCACTGGATGCCGCGCGCATCCGGGAAGGCGAAGCGGCGTGTTCGCCAGCCCGGATACCGGCCTAAACGTTGGGGTTCAGCGCCGCGGGGAGGCGGCGCATCGTCCACGGCCGCAGCAGGCCCGACGCCCGGGGTGTTCCGCTTCCTCCGCCGATCTGCCCCCCGCGCGAACGCGCCGGGCCGGGACGGCGAACGGCAGGCGGCGCGGGCAGGGCCGGCGGCAGCCGTGTTGGCATTCACGATGTCGACCGTTCGCAAGGAAGCACCATGTCCGATTCGTTGTTCCGCCCGTCGCGCGGTTGTTCGCGCGGATCGCGCGGCGGTCTGCCTGCGCGTCGCCCGATGAATGGCCTCGCCGCCGCCAACGCGACGATCCCGTCCTGATTCCCTCTTCGACACCGGACCTACCATGACCCTACGCAAGCTTCCCGTCACGATCGTCACGGGCTTTCTCGGCAGCGGCAAGACGACGCTGATGCGCCACATCCTGCAGCACGCCGCGGGCCGCCGCATCGCGGTGATCGTCAACGAATTCGGCGAGCTCGGCATCGACGGCGAGATCCTCAAGGGCTGCGGCATCGGCTGCGAGGACGCCGACGGCGCGCAGGGCGAAGCGTCGGGCCAGCTGTACGAACTCGCGAACGGCTGCCTGTGCTGCACCGTGCAGGAAGAGTTCTACCCGGTGATGGAGGCGCTCGTCGAACGGCGCGCGGACATCGACCACGTGCTGATCGAGACATCGGGCCTCGCGCTGCCGAAGCCGCTCGTGCAGGCGTTCAACTGGCCGACGATCCGCAACAGCTTCACGGTCGACGCGGTCGTGACCGTGGTCGACGGGCCGGCCGCCGCGAGCGGCCAGTTCGCGGAAAACCCGCAGGCCGTCGACGCGCAGCGCCGCGCCGATCCGAATCTCGACCACGAATCGCCGCTGCACGAACTGTTCGCCGATCAGCTGTCGTCGGCCGATCTGGTGATCGTGAACAAGGCCGATCTGGTCGGCGACGCGGAATTCGCCCGGATCGAAACCGCGATCCGCGACGAGATCCCACCGCAGGTGAAGATCGTTCGCGCGACGCGCGGCGAGCTCGATCTCGCGATGCTGCTCGGCCTCGAATCGGCATCGGAAGAAACGATCCACCTGCGTCACGATCATCACGGCTCGGCCGACGACGGTGATCACGATCACCATCACGACGATTTCGACTCGGTGGTCGTGTCCGGCGACGCCGGCACGCGCGAGGCGACGATCGCCGCGCTGCAGCGCGTGGTCGAAGCGCACACGATCTACCGCGCGAAAGGGTTCGCCGCGCTGCCCGGCGCGCCGATGCGGCTCGTGATCCAGGGCGTCGGCCGCCGCTTCGACAGCTATTTCGACCGACGCTGGCAGGACGGCGAAACGCGCGCGAGCCGCTTCGTGCTGATCGGCGAGGATCTCGACGCGGCCGCGCTGCAACGCGCGTTCGACGCCGCGTGCGCGGCCGAGCCGCAACAGGCGTAACGCACGATGCATCTGCTGCGCACCACGCCGGGCGGCTTCGTCGACGATACGCAGGGCGTCGTCCGGATCGACCAGCAGCCGGCCGACATCGTGATCCTGAGTTCGGCCGACACGACGCTGTCGCTGCTCGCGAGTGTCGTGCCGCGGTTGCCGGCCGGGTTCCCGAGCGTGCGGCTCGCGAACGTCACGTTCCTGCGGCAGCCGGCGTCCGTCGATTTCTACGTCGATGACGTGCTGCGTCATGCGAAGACGGTCGTGATCGATCATCTCGGCGGCGAAGCGTACTGGCCGTACGGGATCGAGCAGGCCGTGTCGCTCGCGTCGAAGCGCGGGCAGCAGCTCGCGATGTTCTCGGGCGACCTGCAGGAAGATCCGAACCTCGTCGCGAAGAGCACCGTCACGCCGGCGCTGTGCCGGCTGTGGTGGCGCTATCTGCGCGAGGGCGGCGTGCACAATGCCGACGCGCTGCTGCGCAGCATCGCGTTCCATACGCTCGGTTTCGGCGCCGAACCCGAGCCGCCGCGCCCGCTGCCGGCCGCCGCGCTGTATCACCCGGCGCGCGACCGCGCGAGCGTCGACGACTGGCGGCCGCGCTGGACGCCCGGCGCGCCCGTCGTCGCGATCCTGTTCTATCGCGCGCACTGGCAGGCCGCGAACACGGCCGTGTTCGACGCGCTGGCCGACGCACTGATCGCCGAGGGGCTGAATCCGTTGCCGATCGCGGTGACGTCGCTGAAGGATGCGGTGAGCCGCGAAGTCATCACGCAACTTTGCGACACGCACGGCGTCGCGCTCGTATTGAACACGACCGCGTTCGCGGCCGGCGCGATCGACAGCCCCGAACACGACGTGCTCGCCGGCGACGCACCGGTGCTGCAGGTGATCCTGTCCGGCGGCAACCGCGACGCGTGGGTGGCCGACAACCAGGGCCTGCATGCGCGCGACATCGCGATGCATATCGCGCTGCCCGAAGTCGACGGGCGCATCGTCACGCGTGCGGTGAGCTTCAAGGGGCTCGCGTATCGCTGCCCGCATACCGAGGTCGACGTCGTGCGCTATCAGCCGGACGCCGAGCGGATCGCGTTCGTCGCGGCGCTCGCGCGCGGCTGGTGCCGGCTGCGCACGCTCGACAACGCCGACAAGCGCATTGCGCTGATTCTCGCGAACTACCCGCAAAGCGAAGGGCGGATCGGCAACGGCGTGGGGCTCGACACGCCGGCATCCGCGCTGCGCGTGCTCGCGGCGCTGCGCGACGCGGGCTACACGCTGGCCGACCTGCCGCCCGACGGAGACGCGCTGATCGCGCGCCTCACCGAAGGCGTGACCAACGACGCGGCCGTGCATGCATTGCGACCCGCGTTCCAGAGCTTCCCGCTGGCCGACTACATCGCGCGCTTCGCGCGGCTGCCGGCCGCCGTGCGCGACGCGCTGAACCAGCGCTGGGGGCCGCCCGAAGCCGACCCGACGCTGCGCCATGGACGTTTCACGATCGCCGGCTGGCGCGCCGGCAACGTGTTCGTCGGCATCCAGCCGTCGCGTTCGCGCGGCGAGAACGACTACGCGAGCTATCACGATGCGGATCTCGTGCCGCCGCACGCGTATCTCGCGTTCTATTTCTGGCTGCGCGATGCGTATCGCATCGACGCGGTCATCCACCTCGGCAAGCACGGCAACCTCGAATGGCTGCCGGGCAAGAGCGTCGCGCTGTCCGACGCGTGCTGGCCCGACCTGACGCTCGGGCCGTTGCCGCATCTCTATCCGTTCATCGTCAACGATCCGGGCGAGGGCAGCCAGGCGAAGCGCCGCGCGCAGGCCGTGATTATCGATCACTTGATGCCGCCGCTCACGCGCGCGGAAAACTACGGGCCGCTGCAGGATCTCGAGCGGCAGGTCGACGAATACTACGAAGCGCTGATGGTCGACGCGCGGCGCGCGAAGCTGCTGCGCAAGACGATCCTCGCGACGATCGCCGAGCATCGTCTGCACGACGAGCTGAGCGTGTCGCCGCCGCGCGATGCGGGCGACGAGGATGCGCTGCTCACGCGCGTCGACGCGTGGCTGTGCGAACTGAAGGAAGCGCAGATTCGCGACGGGCTGCACGTGTTCGGCGCATCGCCGGCCGCCCGCCAGCGCCGCGACACGCTGCTCGCGCTCGCGCGTTTTCCGGTCGGCGACGGCAAGGGCGCGCGGGCGGGGCTGATCGGCGCGCTGGCGCGCGATCTCGCGCTCGGCGACGACTTCGATCCGCTGTCGGCGGACTGGGCCGCGCCGTGGGTCGGCCCGCGCCCGGCGATCCTGCAGGCGCTCGACGCATCGCCGTGGCGCCACGCGGGCGATACGCGCGAGCGCCTCGAATGGCTCGCGCAACAATGGCTGGACGGGCTGTGCGCGGCCGACGGCGGAAACACGGGTGCCGACGCGACGCCGCCCGGCGAATGGCCCCACACGCTCGCGGTGCTCGGGCGCGTTCGCGCGACGCTGCTGCCCGCGCTCGACGCGTGCGGCGGCGAGGAAATGCGCCAGCTGCTGCGCGGGCTCGACGGCCGTTTCGTGCCGCCGGGGCCGAGCGGTTCGCCGTCGCGCGGCCGCCCCGACGTGCTGCCCACCGGCCGCAACTTCTACTCGGTCGACACGCGCGCGGTGCCGACGCAGGCCGCGTGGTCGCTCGGCCTGAAATCCGCGCAGCAACTGATCGAGCGCCATCTGCAGGATCACGGCGACTATCCGCGCGCGATCGGCCTGTCGGTATGGGGCACGGCGACGATGCGCACGGGCGGCGACGACATCGCGCAGGCATTCGCGCTGCTCGGCGTCCGGCCGAAATGGGCGCACGGCAGCCATCGCGTGACCGACTTCGAGATCCTGCCGATCGAGATCTTCGACCGGCCGCGCATCGACGTGACGCTGCGCGTGTCCGGCTTCTTCCGCGACGCGTTCCCGAACCTGATGCACCTGTTCGACGCGGCCGTGCAGGCCGTCGCCGCGCTCGACGAGCCCGAGGAACTGAACCCGATCCGCGCGCGCGTCGAGCGCGAGCGCGCGAAATGGATCGCGCAAGGGGTGACGCCCGACGAAGCGCGGCGCCGCGCCGGCTGGCGCGTGTTCGGCGCACGGCCGGGCAGCTACGGCGCGGGCCTGCAGGACCTGATCGACCAGCGCCGCTGGCAGACCGACGCCGATCTCGCCGATGCGTATCGCCAGTGGGGCGGCCACGCGTATGCGCAGAACAGTGCCGGCGACGCGGCGGCCGACGTCTTCGGCGAGCGGCTCGCGACGATCGACGTCGTCGTGCAGAACCAGGACAGCCGCGAGCACGACATCCTCGATTCGAACGACTACTACCAGTTCCAGGGCGGGATGACGGCGGCCGTGCGGCACTTGTCCGGGCAGCAGCCGAGCATCTACCACGGCGACCATGCGAACCCGGTCGCGCCGACGATGCGCACGCTGCGCGAGGAAATCGCGCGCGTGATCCGCTCGCGCGTCGTCAACCCGAAATGGCTCGACGGCGTGAAGCGTCACGGCTACAAGGGCGCGGCCGAGATGGCCGCGACCGTCGACTACCTGTACGGTTATGACGCGACCGCGCGCGTGCTGTCCGACCACCAGTACGCGCTCGTCGCCGACGCGTACCTGTTCGACGACGCCACCCGCGCATTTCTCGAACGGCACAACCCGAAGGCGCTGCACGGCATCTGCGAACGCTTCGTCGAGGCGATGCAGCGCGGCCTGTGGCAGCAGCCGGGCGACTATCGCGAGCGGATCGAAGCGGTCTGGCTCGCGAGCGAACAACTTCAGGAAGGGGGGCGGCGATGACCGATCCGACGACGCACCGCGCCCGCGCGGTCTTTCCGTTTGCGGCGCTCGTCGCGCAAGATGCGCTGCAGCAGGCGCTGCTGCTCGCCGCGATCGACCCGTCGCTCGGCGGCGTGCTCGTGAGCGGCCCGCGCGGCACCGCGAAATCGACCGCCGCACGCGGCCTCGCGGAACTGCTGCCGGAAGGGCAGTTCGTCACGCTGCCGCTGTCGGCGAGCGACGAGCAGGTGACGGGCACGCTCGATCTCGCGCATGCGCTGGCCGGTAACGGCGTGCGCTTCCGGCCTGGATTGCTCGCACGCGCGCACCTCGGCGTGCTGTATGTCGACGAAGTGAACCTGCTCGCCGACGGGCTCGTCGATACGCTGCTGGACGTCGCCGCGAGCGGCGTGAACATCGTGGAGCGCGACGGCGTGTCGCACGCGCACGACGCGCGCTTCGTGCTGGTCGGCACGATGAATCCGGAGGAGGGGGAACTGCGCCCGCAACTGCTCGACCGCTTCGGGTTGATGGTCGAACTGGAGAACTGTTTCGACGCCGCGCAGCGCGAACGGATCGTGAAGGCGCGACTCGCGTTCGATCTCGACCCGGACGCATTTCGTGCACGTCATGCGCCCGTCCAGCGTGAACTCGGCGACCGGATCCATGCGGCGCGCGCGCGGCTGGCGACGCTCGATTTCGACGATGCAGTCCATGCGCGCGTCAGCGCGCTGTGCATCGACGCGGCCGTCGACGGGTTGCGCGCCGACCTCGTGATGCTGCGCGCCGCGCGCGCGCTGGCTGCGCTGGAGCAGGCCGACGCGGTGACGGTGTCGCATGTCGAGCGTGTGGCGCAAGCGGTGCTGCTGCACCGGCGCCATGCGGATACGCCGTCGTCGCACGGGTCGTCGCAACACGGCGGCGAACGCGACGAACGTTCGCCGCCGGATGCGCGCCAGCGGGACGACAACCGGCAGGACGAGACGCGAGGCGGGGCATCCGCCGCGCAGAGCGACTGGGGTTACCTGCCGCCCGAGCCGGCCGGCCTGCGCGAAGTGAAAGGCGTGGTGCCGCTGCCGCTAAAAAAACGCTGAGCCATCGAGCCGGCGCCGCCGCGAACGCCGTTCGCGGTCCTCGATGGCAGTCAGGCGCAGCCGCGCACGTACCGGGCACGGCCCGCGCGGGCACGACCGTTGCGTGGCCGGCGACGCTCGCCGCGAAACACGGCGGCCCCCTGCTTCACGAACATGTGCGGTTCCGGAAACGCGCAGGGACGCCGCATGCACTGCATTGCTTCGTGCTCGACTGTTCGGCGTCGATGCTGTCGAACGACCGGCTCGCGCTCGCGAAGGGCCTGATCGTCGCGTATTTCGATCGGGCCGCGCGCGATCGGGTCGAAACCGCGCTGATCTGCTTCGGCGGTCAAGGCGCCGCCCGGCGTTTCGGCCCGGCCGTCCCGCGCTGGTGGAACGCACGCTGGCTCGAACCGGTCGACGGCGGCGGCGGCACGCCGCTCGCGGACGGCATCGCCGCGGCCGCGCAGCTGCTCGCGCGAGACGCACGGCGCGAGCCCGGCAAGCAGCGCTGGCTGTGGGTGCTGTCCGACGGACGCACGCGCGAAACGCCGCCGAAACCCGCGTCGGCCGACCACGTCGTGTTCGTCGACTTCGACGATGCGGCCGTGCGGATCGGGCAGGGCGCGCGGCTCGCCGCCGCCTGGGGCGCGCAGTGGCTGACGGCCGACGCGCTTCGCACGGATCTCGCGCGCTGAGGGCCGGCTGGCGGTGCGCTATGATCGCCGCTTCTGCTCATGCCTACTGGAAAACCCCGCCATGCAAGTACTGGTCGATGCCGACGCGTGTCCCGCCGTCATCAAGGACATGCTGTTTCGCGCCGCGCGTCGTGCCGAAATCAGCGTGACGCTGGTCGCGAACCAGTTCCTGCGCACACCGCCGTCGCCGTTCATCAAGGCCGTCCAGGTGCCGGCCGGCTTCGACGTGGCCGATGCGCGCATCGTCGAGCTGGCGGAAGCCGGCGACCTCGTGATCACGGCCGACATCCCGCTGGCCGCGGCCGTCCTCGACAAGGGCGCGCATGCGCTCGACCCGCGCGGCAACTGGTTCAGCCGCGAGAACATCGAGGAGCGCCTGTCGACGCGCGCGATGATGGACCAGTTGCGCAGCGCGGGCATCGACACGGGCGGCCCGGCGCCGTTCAGCGCGCGCGACGGCAAGGCGTTTGCGTCGCAGCTCGACCGGTTCCTGGCGCGGCAGGGCAAGCCGTAAGGCTGCATGTCGGCAGGCACGCGTTGCCGCGTGTGCGCAGATGGAACCGAAGCGCGCACACGTGGTGTATGAATCGTCCGCCGATGCGCAGCGGTGCGCGCGCTTCGCGCCTGTCCAGGATGCAGGGTTGCGCCGACGCTGCTATCGTGACGCAAACCACAATACAGGAGCGCACGCGTGTCACCGACCCAACTTCTCGTTCCGACCTTCACCCAGATGCTGCGCGCGCAGTCCGCATGGCTCGACAAGGCTGTCGCGCACCGGCAGGCCGCGGGGATCGAACCCGACGCGGTGACGACGTTGAAGCTCGCGCCCGACATGTACCCGCTCGCCGCCCAGGTGCGCTTCTCGTGTTTCCAGGCGATGGAACCCGTCTACCGGCTGCGCGGCGAAGCGTTGCCGGCTGCGTTGCTGTCGTTGCGTGAAGCGGGATGGAACGCGGATGCGCAGCCGGGTTCGCCGGGCGACGCGCAGTCGATCATCGCCGGCACGCTCGCGTTTCTCGGCGAACTCGCGCCGGATGCGCTCGACGGCGGCGCCGCGCGGCCGATCGCGCTCGAACTGCCGAACGGGACCGCGTTCGACATGACGGGCGAACAGTACGCGCGCGACTGGGCGCTGCCGCAGTTCTACTTCCACGCGATCGCCGCGTACGCGATCCTGCGCCATCACGGCGTCGATCTCGGCAAGGCCGACTACGTGCCGCACATGCTCGCGTACGTGCGGCCGGACACCATTCCGCAAGGGTAAGCGGGCCGCCCGCGGCCAAGCGCGAAGCGACATGACACGGGCACTGTTCATCTGCAGCCGCAACCGGCTGCGCAGCCCGACGGCCGAAACGGTGTTCGCCGCATGGCCGGGCATCGAAACCGACTCCGCGGGCCTCGCGCCCGATGCCGACACCCGCCTGTCCGCCGAGCAGCTCGACTGGGCCGACATCGTGTTCGTGATGGAGCGCGCGCACAAGGCAAGGCTGTCCACGCTGTTCGGTGCGCATCTGAAGGGCAAGCAGATCGTCTGCCTCGAGATTCCCGACCGCTACGCTTTCATGCAGCCCGAACTCGTCGCGCTGCTCGAGCGCAAGGCCGGGCCGTTCCTGCGCGCGTGACCGGCGTGCGCAGCACGGCCCTCAACGAAGCGGGCCGTTGACGATCGCCGAAAAACAGTCGAGACGCAGCAGCTCGATGATCTTGCGCGTCGGCACGCTCGCATGGAGCGTGTCGAGCCGGTCGGCGGCGAACCACTTGCAGCGGGCGATCTCGTTGCTCGCGCGCGGCGTCAGGTGCGCCGGCACCTCGGCCACGAACACGTGATGGAGCTTCGTCAGCCCGCCGAACTGCACCGCGTAGTCGAGCGCGAGCCCTTCCAGCCGCGTTTCCTCGGCAAGCTCCCGCCGCGCGGCTTCGAGCGGCGTCTCGCCGCGCCGGATCGTGCCGCCCGGCAGCGACCAGCGCGATGCCGTGCGGGCGACCAGCAGCACGCTGCCGCGCTGACGGCACACGATGGTGGCGCGTTCCTTGGTGACGGCGAGGGTATCCGGCCCGGTGCTCATGTTCGGCAAAGCAGGTACTGAATCGTGGGGAAGTGCGCGGCGGCGGCGGGTTGTCCGGCAACGGGGCGCGACGGCGTACAAGCTGCCGCGTGGAGGTTACCCGCCGTTCGTGACAGTTCCGTGCATGGCGCCGGGCGCCGCGTTACGCGTGCGTATAGATGCCGTTGCGCGTCGGCTTCGCGCGGTGCGAGTGGCGACGTTTGTGAACGGCGCGCCGGTGATGCGGCGACGGCGCGTGCCGGGCCGTGGGCGCGCCGGCCTGCGGTGCCGCGGCGGGCATGCGCGTCTGTCCTTCGCCGAAATGGAAAGTTTGGGTTTGCGCGCGCGCGGCGCCGAGCGTCGACGCCAGCATGAAGGCCGCCAGCCATATCCGTTTCATGAATGCTTCGCCTGACTATTTTCGGGATGAACGTTTCCGCCAGCTTAACGAAGGGCGGGCCGACCTCGCAACCGGCCCGTATTCGGTGTCGTCCCCACTTGCGCTCGACCACGTTATCCGCGCGGCACGCCGGGTGTATCCGGGCTTGACAATGAAATTCCTGAGTGTGAATATAAATTCGCACTCAGGAATTATTCGTCGAGTCCGACGGGCGCGCCGTAGGCATTGGCCCGCCGGTGCCGACAGTCCGATCAACCGGAACCAGGAGCGGGACGCATGGCGGAACACGAGCAGCAGGGCGCGCTGGCGGGATTGCGCATCATCGACCTGTCGCGGGTGCTGGGCGGCCCGTACGCGACGCAGATCCTCGCCGACCATGGCGCGGAGGTGATCAAGGTCGAGCCGCCGTCCGGCGACGAGACACGTACCTGGGGGCCGCCGTTCGACGGCGACACCGCATCGTATTTCCTCGGCGTGAACCGCAACAAGCTCGGCGTTGCGCTCGACCTGACGCAGCCGGCCGACCGCGAGCGGCTGCTAGGCCTGCTCGAACACGCGGACGCCATCGTCGAGAACTTCAAGATCGGCACGATGGAGCGCTGGGGGCTCGGCTTCGACGCGCTGCATGCGCGGTTTCCGCGCCTCGTCCATTGCCGCGTGTCGGGGTTCGGCGCGGACGGGCCGCTGGGCGGGCTGCCCGGCTACGACGCGGCCGTCCAGGCGCTCGCGGGGCTGATGAGCGTCAATGGCGAAGCGGGCGGCGCACCGCTGCGCGTCGGCGTGCCGATCGTCGATCTCGTCACGGGTCTGAACGCGGCGCTCGGCGTGCTGATGGCGCTGCGCGAGCGCGATGCGAGCGGCCGCGGCCAGTTCGTCGAATCGACGCTGTTCGACTGCGCGCTGTCGATCCTGCATCCGCATACGCCGAACTTCTTTCATTCGGGCAACGCACCCGTACGTACCGGCAACGCGCATCCGAACATCACGCCGTACGACAGCTTTCCGACGGCGAGCGTCGACATTTTCCTGGCGGTCGGCAACAACGGGCAGTTCGCCGTGTTGTGCGACGTGCTCGGCACGCGCGGCTGGCTCGACGATCCGCGTTTCGCGGACAACCGCGCGCGCAGCGCGCACCGCGCCGCACTGCGTGCGCTGCTCGAAACGGCGCTGGCCGGACATGACGGCGCGGCGCTCGCCGAGCAGCTGATGCGCCGCGGCGTGCCGTGCGCGCCGGTGCTCGGACTCGATGCGGCGCTCGATCATCCGCATGTCGCGCATCGGGAGATGAAGGTGACGCTGGGCCGGCATCGCGGCATCGCGTCGCCGATCAAGCTCGGCCGCACGCCGGCGACGTACCGTCGACCGCCGCCCGCGCTGAACGAGCACGCGGCGCAGGTGTTTGCGGACCGCGACGGTCACCACGACGATCGCAGGGACTGACCGGCATCGCGGCCGCCGGCCGCGCGGGCCGGCACACCATCATTCGGACATCACGCCGGCTTGCGCACGGAAGACGCCGTACCGGCTGAAGAGGAGACGCATCATGCTTGCATGGATCGGCGCGATCGCCATCGTCGCGCTGTTCGGCCTGATCATCACGAAGCGGCTGTCGCCGCTCGTCGCGCTGATCGTCGTGCCGGTGGCCGCGTCGCTCGCGGCCGGCTTCGGATTGACGACCGGCAAGTTCGTCGTGCACGGCGTACAGAACATCGGCCCGATCGCCGGGATGTTCGTTTTTGCGATTCTATTTTTCGGAATCCTCACCGATGCGGGGATGCTCGACCCGATCATCGCCGGCGTACTGCGCTTGATCGGCTGCCATCCGCCGCGCATCGTGATGGGCTCGGCGCTGCTCGCGCTGCTGATCCACCTCGACGGCTCGGGCGCCGTCACGTTTCTCGTCACGCTGCCGGCGATGATGCCGCTCTACACGCGCCTCGGGATGGACCGGCGGATTCTCGCGTGCGTCGCGTCGATGGCGGCCGGCGTCAATTTCCTGCCGTGGGTCGGGCCGATGCTGCGCGCCTCGGCGGCGCTGCACATCCCCGGCTCGGCGATCTTCACGCCAATGATTCCGGTGCAGATCGTCGGGCTCGCGTTCGTGTTCGGCACCGCGTACGTGCTCGGCGTGCGCGAGGCGAAACGGCTCGGGCTCGACCGCGCCGACGCCGCGTCGCTGGCGATCGCGCCGCGCGAGCTGACCGACGCCGAACGCGCGTTGCGCCGGCCGGGCCGCTTCGGGATCAACGTCGTACTGACGCTCGTCGTGCTCGTCACGCTGGTGTCGGGCATCGTCGACCCGATGGTGTTGTTCATGCTCGGCACGGTCGCCGCGCTCGTGATCAACTACCCGGACGTGCAGGCGCAGCGCGAGCGGATCGACGCGCACGCGAAGGCCGCGCTGATGATGGCGAGCGTGCTGCTCGCGGCCGGCGCATTCACCGGCATCATGTCCGGCACCGGCATGCTGAAGGCGATGGCCGAGGTCGTCGTCGCGCACGTGCCGGTCGAGCATGCGCGCCACATGCCGTTCGTACTCGGGCTGCTGTCGATGCCGCTCAGCCTGTTGTTCGATCCCGATTCGTTCTACTTCGGCGTGCTGCCGGTGCTCGCGGAGAGCGGCAAGCTGCTCGGCGTGCCGCCGATCCAGATGGCGCAGGCCGCGCTGCTCGGCCAGATGACGACCGGCTTTCCGGTGAGCCCGCTGACGCCCGCGACGTTCCTGATCGTCGGCCTGACCGGCGTCGAGCTCGCCGAGCACCAGAAATTCACGATTCCGTTCCTGTTCGCCGCCACCGTGCTGATGGTGTTCGCCGCGGTCGCGACGGGCGTGTTTCCGCTATGAACGGCCGGGCCGTTCACGTTTCCCGGGAGAGCAGTCCATGCAGTTCGACCTGACCGACGACCAGCGCGCGATCGAAAGCGCGATCGAGAAAATCTGCGAGCGCTTCGGCGACGACTACTGGCTCGAACGCGATCGCGCGGGCGGCTTTCCGGCCGACTTTCACGCGGCGCTCGCCGAAGCCGGCTGGCTCGGCATCGCGATGGACCCGGCCCACGGCGGCGCCGGTCTCGGGATGACCGAGGCCGCGCTGATGATGCGCACGATCAGCGCATCGGGCGCCGGCCTGTCCGGCGCGTCGGCCGTGCATATGAACATCTTCGGGCTGAATCCCGTGCAGGTGTTCGGCAACGACGTGCAGAAGGCGCGCTTCCTGCCGCCGCTGATCGCCGGGCGCGACAAGGCGTGCTTCGCGGTGACGGAGCCCGACGCGGGCCTCGACACCACGCACCTGAGCACGCAGGCGCGCCGCGACGGCGACCACTACGTGCTCAGCGGGCGCAAGATCTGGATCTCGACCGCGCAGGTCGCGAACAAGATGCTGATCATCGCGCGCACGACGCCGCTCGACCAGGTCGCGAAGCCGACCGACGGGCTGAGCCTGTTCTACACCGACCTCGACCGTTCGCATGTCGAGGTACGCGAGATCGAGAAGATGGGCCGCAAGGCCGTCGATTCGAACATGCTGTTCATCGACAACCTGCGCGTGTCGCGCGACGACCTGATCGGCAACGAAGGCGACGGCTTCCGCTACCTGCTGCACGGGCTGAATCCCGAACGGATCCTGATCGCGGCGGAGGCGATCGGGCTCGGGCAGGCCGCGCTGCGCCGCGCGACGCAGTATGCGTGCGAGCGCGTCGTGTTCGGTCGGCCGATCGGGCAGAACCAGTCGATCCAGCATCCGCTCGCGCAGGCGTGGATGCAGCTCGAGGCCGCGTGGCTGATGGTGATGAAGGCCGCGGCGCGCTACGACGCGGGGCAGTCGTGCGGCGCGGAGGCGAACGCGGCGAAATACCTCGGCGCGGAAGCGGCGTTCCAGGCGTGCCAGACGGCGGTCGCGACGCTCGGCGGGATGGGTTACGCGAAGGAATACCATGTCGAGCGCTACCTGCGCGAGTGTATGATTCCGAGGCTCGCGCCCGTGAGTCCGCAACTGATCCTGTGTTACATCGCGGAGAAGGTGCTCGGGCTGCCGAAGTCGTACTGACGCGCGGCGGCTCGCCCGGCGCGCGGTTTCCCGTTTCGATTCAAGCGCTCGTCATGGACGTCAAACTCGTTGCCCGCACGCTCGACCTGTTCGAGCTGTTCGCCGCCGAACGGCGGCCGCTGCCGCTCGCCGAACTCGCGCGCCTGCTCGATGTGCCGCCGTCGAGCTGCCTCGCGATGGCACGCACGCTCGTGAGCCGCGGCTATCTGTACGAAGTGCGCAAGCGCGGCGGCTACTACCCGACGCGGCGCCTGCAGACGATCGCCGCCGCGATCGACGCGACCGATCCCGTCGTCGACATCGTGCACCCGCACCTCGTCGCGCTGCGCGACGCGAGCCGCGAGACAGCCGTGCTCGGCAAGATCCAGGGCGTGTCGGTCACGTATCTCGACGTCGTCGAGTCGGAGCAGGCGATCCGCTATACGCGCCAGCCGGGCGAGCTGCGCCCGCTGCATGCGAACTCGATCGGCAAGGCGATCTTCGCGGAACTCGCCGGCGACGCGCAGCAGGCGCTCGGCATGCAACTGCCGTTCGAACGTTTTACCGACGCGACGGTGGCCGACCTGCCGGCGCTCGTCGCGCAGACTGCGCGGTTTCGCGAACTCGGCTGGGCCGAGAACTTCGGCGAGAGCGCGCCCGAGCTGTCGGCGATCGCGGTCGCGCTGACGCTCGACGGCGACTGGTACGGGCTGTCGGTCGTCGGGCCGACCGAACGGATCCGCCAGCGGCGCGACGCGCACGCGGCGCTGCTCGTCGACGCGAAGGCGCGGCTGCTGGCCGAGCACGCGCGCGGGTAGGGCCGCCCGCCGGCGCACGATCCTGCTGCGCCGGAAACGGCCCGCCGCGCGTCGCGGCATCACGACTTCATCACGACTTCACCCACACGCCGCCCGCACTCGGGTTGTCGCCCTGTGTCCACCATTTCGCGCAGTACTTCGCGCCCTGGTACATCACGCAGGTGCCGCCCGGGTAGGCGGTCGTCGCCGACCACACCGGCGAGCCGCCGCCGACCGGCTTCCATACGGCCGCCTGGCCGGGCACGTCGCCCTGGGTCCACCACTGCGCCTGGTACGTCGTGCCCTGGTAGGTGACCGTCGCGCCGGCCGTATAGACCTGGCCGGCCGCCCAGGGCGCGCCGGGCTGCGGCGTGCCGCCGTCCGAGCCGCCGCCGTAGTTCGGATCCTGCGTGACGCCCGCGCCCCACTTGCCGTCGATCTGCTTGAAGATCGTCGCGAACGCGTACGGCTGCTGCGCGACGCCCGAGCAGGTCGGCGACGCGTACGTGCCGCCGGACGGGCACGCCTGATCGCGGCCGACCGACCAGTTGCCGAAGAAACCGTAGCCGTTGCCGATCGCCGCGTTCACCACGCTTTGCGCATTCGCGAGCGTGAAGGTTTCACCCTGCACGTCGTTCACGCCGATCATCGGCGTGACGCCGACCATCTGCCAGAGCTGCGCATGGGTTTTTGGTTGGCCGGCCGACTTGAACGCCGTGTCGAGCTGCGCGTACAGCGCCTGCGCGGCGCTGATCGCGGCGGCGCCCATGTCGATGTTCGCGGGGCCGTAATCCATCGCCATCACGTTGACCGCGTCGAACGCGGCCCGATTCGCGAGCGCCGCGTTGACGACGTTCAGGCCGTCCTGCGTGAGTCCGGTCGGCATCGTCGGTAGCGTCAGCGTGACGTGCAGCGGCTTGCCCTTCGCCGCGTAGTCGGACTGCAGTTGCGCGACGGCCTGGAAGTTGCGCGCGACCGCGGCCGTGTCCTGCTGCGACGCGCCTTCGATGTCGAAATCGATATGCGTGAGGCCGTACGTGTCGATCACGGTCTGGTAGGCCGCCTTCAGCGCGGGGACCGTCGAGCACGCCTGCATCAGCGGCGTGCCGTTCGCGCCGCCGAACGAGACGGCGACTTCGCCGCCTTTCGCGCGGTAGCTCGCGATCGACGTCGACAGCGCGGTCAGGAGGCCGCCGCTCGCGCCGTTGCCGATCGGCTGCACGCCGCCCCACGACGGCACGCAGCCGTTGCCCGCGACCACGAACGCGAGCGTGAATTGCTGGATGCCTTGCCGGACGCCGATCTGATCGACGAGCGGCGTCGGATAGAGCGTCACGTCGACGAAGGGCGCATAGACGCCGGCACCCTGGGACACGCTCGCCACGGCAAGCAGACAACCCGCGGCAAGTGCACGCGGGATGAAACGCGGCAACAGATTGTTGTTCATTGTGTTCTCCAAGTGGAAGAGGGATACGCTGGCCTGCGTATCGCTGCCGGCCGGGCGACCGGGCGTGCCCGGCCGGCAGCGTGCTCATCTTGGAGGATTCGCGCCGAATAGTGAATGGTTAGGTGTTCTTTTTGTTATTTGATTCCCGATACGTAACGATCTTGCCGATTCGACACGGTCGTGCAACGCGGGGCGGGCGATTTTCCCGATCGGTGCCCGCGGCGCGATACGTGCCGCTTACGTCGATGCCGGCTGCGCCAGCGAACGAGCCAGCGCAACGAAGCGCTCGACGCACGCCGACGAAAACGGCGCGTTCCACGACACGATCTGCTCGACCGCGCGCGCGCCGGCGAGCGGCACGTAGACGACACCGGCGCGCTGCAGCGTCGCCGTGAAGGCTGGCACGATCGCGATCCCCCGTTCGGCGGCGACCAGCGACACGAGCGTCGTGATTTGCGCGGCGGTCGCGCCGATCCGCGGCGAGAATCCGGCACGCGCGCACAGGTCGTCCAGCGCGGCGGTCAACGCCGAACCGTAACCGGGCGGAAAGGTGACAAAGGTGGCGTCGGCCAGTTCCGCAACGTCGAGGCGCGCACGGCCCGCGAGCGGATGGCCGGCCGGCACGGCCGCGACGAGCGGCTCGCGCGACACGACGATCGACGCGACCGGCACGCCGGGCGCGCCGTCCCACGCCCAGCCGAAGCCGACGTCCATCGCGCCGTCGGCGATCTGCCGGCGCTGGCTGGCGGTCGCCGCTTCACGGAACGCGAGTTCGACGTCGGGCATCGTGCGGCTCGCGGCGCGGATCACATCAGGGAACGTGTCCGACATCGGAATCGCGCTCGCGTAGCCGATCACGATGCGCCCGGCGATGCCCTGCGCGATCTTGCGCGCGCTCGCCTCGGCTTCGGCGGCCGCGCTGACGACGTGGCGTGCATGCTCGAGGAACAGTTCGCCTTGCGGCGTGAGCCGCACCGCGCGCGTCGAACGCTCGAACAGCCGCACGCCGAGCTCGCTTTCCAGCGCGGCGATATGGCGCGTCAGTGGCGGCTGCGCGACGCGCAGGCGCAATGCCGCGCGGCCGAAGTGCAGTTCGTCGGCGACGACCACGAAATAGCGGAGGCGGCGCAGGTCGAGCATTGTTGTCGTTCCGGTATCAATGGCGGTGAAAACGGTATTGGCGCACGCGTGGCGCGCTCGTCAGACTGGCGGCATCGATGACGAGGCATTTCCGATGAACGACAGGACCACACGCATCGCGTTCTTTCTCTGCGGTTTCGCCGCGTTTCTCAATCTCTATTCGACGCAGGGCATCCTGCACGCACTCGCGGCGACGTTCGGCGTCAGCGCGGAACGCGCGGGGCAGGGCGTCAGCGCGACCACGACGGCCGTCGCCATTATCGCGCCGTTCGTCGGCGTGCTGGCCGCGCGCATCGATCGTCGCATCGCGATCTCGCTGGCGGCGGTGGCCGTCGCGCTGCCGGTCGTGTGGTCCGCACATGCGGCGGGTTTCGCGTCGTTTCTCGGCGCGCGCTTTGCGGCCGGGCTGGTCATGCCGTTCATCTTCGCGCTGTCGATCGCCTATATCGGAGAGCGCTTCGATCGCGGCACGTCGGCCGAGATCGGTGCGTTGTTCGTCGCCGGCACGACGCTCGGCGGGTTCGCCGGCCGCTTCGTCACGAACCTGCTGACGTCGATGTGGGGCTGGCGGCATGCGCTCGATGTCGTCGCGGCGCTGTGTCTCGTCACGGGCGTCGCGATCTACGCGAGCCTGCCGGCATCCGGTGCGGTTGCGCGGCAGGCGTCCGGCAACGATGCGGAGGCGGGGCCGTCGTCGCGGCTCGTCATGCGCGGCCCGCTGCTCGCGTCATTCGCGATCGGCGCATGCGTGCTCGCGTCGCAGGTCGCGACGTTCACGTTCATCGGCCTGCGGCTCACGCGCGCACCGTTCGGCTTCGACACGGTCGAGATCGGCGCAATTTATGCGGTGTTCCTGGTCGCGGTGGTCGTGACGCCGCTGGCCGGGCGCCTCGCGCGGCGTCGCGGCCCGCGCGCGCCGGGGCTCGCCGCGGCCGCGCTCGCGATCGGCGGAGCGTTGCTGACGTTGTCGGACAGCGTGCCGGTGATCCTGGCCGGCCTCGCGCTCAGCTCGACCGCCGTATTCGTCGAGCAGGCGTCGGCGAACACGTTCATTTCGCAGGCGGCGTCGAGCGCACGCTCGACGGCGATCGGCATCTACCTGTCCTGCTATTACTTCGGCGGCAGTCTCGGCTCGATCCTGCCGGTGCCCGGCTGGCATCGCTGGGGCTGGGCCGGCTGCGTCGCGTTCGTAGTCGTCGCGCAGGCCGCGGTCGGCGTGCTCGTGTACCGGTTCTGGCGTACCGGCGGCGCATCCGGCCTTACGCATGCCGACGCGCGCACCGTCACGCTGCCGCGGTAACCGCGATCAGCGATACCAGCGCGGCGTATAGACCCATTCGCGCGCGTTGCCGATCGCGAAGCGCCGCGTCGTCGACGAGCCGACGATCACCATCGTCCGCATGTCGACCTGGTCGCCGCGCAGCGCGCCGAGCGTCGTCGTCGCGAGCGTCGCGCCCGGCCGGCCGATGTCGCGGCCGAGTACGACCACCGTATCGGCCGCGCGATGCGCACGCACGAGGTCGAGCGCGCGGTCGAGCTGCCACGGCCGCGCACGCGAGATCGGGTTGTAGAACGCCATCACGAGGTCGGCTTGCGCCGCATGCCGCAGGCGCGTCTCGATCACGTCCCACGGCTTCAGGTTGTCCGACAGCGAAATCGCGCAGAAGTCGTGACCGAGCGGCGCGCCGGCCTGCGCGGCCGTCGCGAGCGACGCCGAGATGCCGGGCTCCACGCGCAGGTCGACCGCGGCCCACTGCGGGTCGCGCGCGTCGTCGAGCGCTTCGAGCACGGCTGCGGCCATCGCGAACACGCCGGGGTCGCCCGACGACACGACCGCGACGCGCCTGCCTTCGGCCGCGAGTTCGAACGCATGGCGCGCGCGCTGCATTTCCTCGCGATTGTCGGTGCCGTGCACGCGCTGGTCGCCGCGGAACGGGCCGGCCATGTTCACGTAGGTCGTGTAGCCGAGGATGTCGGTCGCTTCGGCGAGCGCGGCGCGAGCGGCCGGCGTGAGCCACGCGGCGCCGCCGGGGCCGAGGCCGAGCACCGTCAGGCGGCCGCGCGCGCGGCCGAGCGTGGCGGGATCGACCGGATGCGACGCGACCGCGCACGCGAGGCCGTTCGATACCGGACGCAGCGTATGCGCGACACGCAACGTGCGGCCGAGCAGCGCGGCTGCATCGGCGGGCGTGCTGCCGTCGGCATCGGCGAAACGCAGCGGCACGTCGAGTGCCCGCGCGGCTTCCTCCAGCGCGGGTTCGCCGATCGACGACGCCGGCGCGACGAGGGCCGCGAGTGCCAGCCGCGCGAGACCTTGTGCGTCGAGCATGGCGGCGATGCGTGTGGCAAGCGCCTCGTGCGCGTGCATGGCATCGCCTGCGATGCCGACCACCACGCTGCGAGGATGGATCACGAGTTCGTCGTGCGTGCCGCGCCATGCGTCGGGCGTCACGCGGATCGCATGCTTGGCCGCGTCGTCGCGCGGCAGCGCGACATCGTCGAGCCACGCCGCCGCGCCGTCGACACGCGTCGATGCGCCCGCGAGCAGGTCGGACACGAAGCGCTTGCCCTGCGCGAGATCGGCCAGCGCATACCCGTCGGGCGGATTGAGCACGCATGCGCCGAAACGCAGTTCGCCGCTGGTCGTGATCGCCGGCGCGACGCCCACGCATGCGGCGATTTCGCGCGCGATCACGTTGACGCCCGTCAGCCCGCCGAGCAGCGGCACGACGGCCGACCCGTCTTCCGCAACCGCGAGCACGGGCGGCTCGACGCCCTTGTCCGCGAGCGCGGGGGCGAGGCAGCGGATCACGATGCCGGCCGCGCACAGCGCGACGATCGGCAGGCCGCGTGCGTAGAGTTCGCGCAGGTGCGCACCGAGTTCGTCGAACCGCACGTCGGCATCGACGCGCGACGCGAGGCCATGCACGCTAGCGCCCGGATAGCGCGCCTGGATGCGTCGCGCGGTGTCGAGCGCGCCGGCACCGAGGATCACGATCGCCGGGGGGGTCGTCATCCTTGCCATTTTTCCCCCGGCACGACGAGCAGCGAGAAATACGGCGACGCCATCGGATCGACTGCGTCGAGCGGCACGATGCGCTGGTTCGCCATCGTCGCGCGCTCGACGTACAGCGCGCGCTTCGCGAGCCCGAGTTCGTCGAGCACGCGCCGCACCTTGTCGAAATTGCGACCGAGCTTCATCACGACGGCCGCGTCGGCGCGCGCGAGCCGCTCGCGCAGTTCATGCTCGGGCAGCACGCCGGACAGCACCGACAGGCTCTGGTTGCGATAGACGAGCGGCTGGCCGAGCACGGCCGTGCCGCCGAGCATCGCGCAGACGCCCGGGATCACCTCGGTGTCGTAGCGCGGCGCGAGGCGGTCGTGCAGGTACATGTACGAGCCGTAGAAGAACGGGTCGCCTTCGCAGATCACCGCGACGTCGCGTCCCGCGTCGAGATGGGCGGCGACGATCTCGGCGGCCGTGTCGTAGAAGTCGGCGATCACGGTCTCGTAGCAGAGCGGCGGCGGCAGCACTTCGGTCGTCACCGGATAGACGAGCGGCAGTTGCGTCTGCCCGTCGAGCAGGTGGGCTTCGACGATGCCGTACGCATTGCCCTTCTTGCCCTTCGCGACGAAATACGCGACCACGGGCGCCGCCTGCAGCACGCGCAGCGCCTTGATCGTCATCAGTTCGGGATCGCCGGGGCCGACACCGACCCCGAACAGCCGGCCGCGCATGGTCGTCATTCGACCTCCGTCGCCAGTGCGTTGACCGCGGCGGCGGCCATCGCGCTGCCGCCGCGCCGGCCGAGCAGCGCGACGTACGGCACGCCGCGGCTGTCGGCATCGAGCATCGCCTTCGATTCGGCCGCGCCGATGAAACCGACCGGAAAACCGAGGATCAACGCGGGACGCGGCGCGCCGGCGTCGATCATGTCGAGCAGGTGGAACAGCGCGGTCGGCGCATTGCCGATCACGACGACGCTGCCCGCGAGATGCGGACGCCACAGTTCGAGCGCCGCCGCCGAGCGCGTGTTGCCGAGATGGCGCGCGAGATCGGGCACCTCCGGCTCGCCGAGCGTGCAGATCACGCGGTTGTCGGCCAGCAGCCGCGCGCGCGTGATGCCTTCGGCGACCATTCTCGCGTCGCACAGGATCGGCGCGCCGGCCGCGAGCGCGGTGCGGCCGGCCGTGCCGGCGCCGGCCGAAAAGCGCAGGTCGTAGACGACGTCGACCATCCCGCACGCATGGATCACGCGCACCGCGAGTTTCTCGAGGTCGGGCGGAACGCGCGACAGGTCGGCCTCGGCGCGGATCGTCGCGAACGACTGGCGGTAGATTTCCTGCCCGTCGCGAATGTAGTCAAGCATCGGTGGTGTCCTGGCTGTGCCGCGCGTCCGTCAAACGGGCCGCGGCCTGGTCAATCGTCAGATGGCGCGCGAGCGGGGCGCCAAGGCCCGCGGCCGCGTCGCGCCGGTAAAGGTCGTAGTGCGCGGGCGCCACCGCGACGAGCGTGTGCGCCGCGGGATGCGGCAGCGCGCAGTGGCGCTCGCAGCCGGTCAGGTGCACGTCGACCGGATGGCCGATGCGCGCGGCGAGGGCGAGCGCGTCGTGTTTCGTGTCGGCCCGCGCTTTCGCGCAGCCCGTGCTGCCGGTGCAGGCGACGAGGGTCGCCAGCGGATCGGACGATGCGCAGACGAGGCCGAGCGACGCCAGTGCCGCCAACGTGGCCGGGGCGCGTTCGTTCGGCACGCCGTGGAGAAACACGCCTTGCCACGGCGTCATCGACAACGTGCCGTCGCCGTCGGCTTCGGCCAGCGCGGCGAGCCGTTCCAGTTGTGTCGCGTTGAGCCGCCCGAGCACGCATTGCGCGCCGACGCTGCAGCGCGCCGCATCGCGCGACGCGCGCATGCCGAAACGCAGCGCCGGGTCGGTGCGCGTGCGCCGCCAGCCGGCGAGCGCGGGATCGGCCGTGAGCGGGAAGGGCAGGTAGTGCTGCGCGCGTGCGAGCAACGCGCATTCGCCGGCGGTCGCGAGCACCCCGCGCATCCGCGTGACCTCGGCCGGTGCGAGATCGAGGAACGCGAGCAGCAATGCGCGAACCAGTGCGACGGCCTGATCGGGCGACACGTCGACCGATGCGGGCCGGTCGTCCTGCGCGACCGGCGGGCAGCCGGCCAGCCCGGCCGCGACGCGTACCGCGCCGTCCGCGCGGCGCCAGGCGGCCAGCCAGATGTCGTGCGGATGATCGAGCGCCGCAACCGATTCGCCGCCGTCGAGCTGGATCGAGAATTTCGGCGACAGCTCGCCGCGGCGCGGCTCGCCGGCCAGCATGTCGAGCAGCGGCATCGCGAGCGCGCGGCTGTCGACGAGCGCGGCGGGATCGTGCCCGGCGAGCGGGCTGAGCAAGAGGTTGCGGACGTCGTCGCTCGCGGCGAGCGCGGCCGTCTCGTCGACCGCGCCTGCGGCTGCGTCGACGCGCGGGCCGAGCCCCGCCTCGAGCAATGCGCGCGTCAGCGCATCGGCGGCGCTGTCGCGAATGCCGCGCAGCTGGAGATTCGCGCGATTGGTCGCGTCGATCGCGCCGGAGCCGTACGCGCGGGCGGCGGCGGCAATCGCACGCGCCTGACGCGCGTCGAGCCGGCCGCCCGGCAGCTTGACCCGGCACAGCCCGCCATCGGCGGCCGTGACCACGCGCACGAGCCCCGGGCAGGCCGACGGGCGCACGACGGGCGACGCAGGAATCGAATCGGGGGCGGAACTCAACGGGATACCGGGACAGTGTCGCGCCGCGGCCAACGCGTCGGTACACCCCGCCCGACGCCGACTGGCACGCACGCACTTTCTGGCCGGCAGGTCTCCTGGCTGACAGGTCGACGCCGGCTCCCGGCCTTCCCGGTGAAACCAGTGGCATGAGGGGGAGATCGGCTCGCTGTCTACAGTTGCGGGGGCAGCCACAGCGGCGCGTGGCGCGCCCTGTGTTCCCTCTTCGGCCCCGAAGGGCACCGGCGAACGAACGGCCGTAGGATACCCGATTTCGGCACCGGCCCGACATCGGCCATGTGCGTCGCAACCGTGTCGCAGCATGGCTGCGACGACCTGCGCGCGGCAGCGCGGATGGTACGATTGGCGGCTCGGCACTGGATCGGCGACACGCCGGTATCCGCGACGATGAAACTGGGCGGGGCCAGCTGTTCGCCATGCGGATCGCGCGGGCCTGGCCGACACCGCTGGCGCGTCCCGCGCCGGGCAGTCGGCGCCGACGGCAATCGCCGGATCGACGCGCGGCGGCGCAACGGCCGCGCATCGCAACACACTGGATGAAATCGAACGATGGGGAAGGGTGCATGACGGCGTGGCTGACGGTAGTGGGCATCGGCGACGACGGTTACGCGGGGCTTGGGCGCAATGCGCGACGCGCGCTGCTCGGCGCGACGCGCGTGGTCGGCGCGAAGCGGCATCTCGACATGCTGCCCGCGCGGTTGCCGGCCGCGCGCGAAGCGTGGCCGTCGCCGTTCGATCTCGCGGGCGTGCTCGCGCGGCGCGGCT
>NZ_JAAGPK010000011.1:0-100551 GCF_017104685.1 Burkholderia sp. Tr-20355
TCGGCGCGTCCGTCGCGGCGCCCTCGATCGGCACGCGCGCGAACTGCGTCGCGACGACGCCCGATACGTGGCGCGCGTTCGCCACGATTGCCGGCATCGCGCCCGATGCGCTCGGCGGCACGCAACTGCTCGCCGATCGCCGAGGCTGGCTGCGGGCGCGCGCGTTGCCGGGCAGCGCCGGCTGGTCGGATGCCGACCTGCTGTGCCGCTCGAGTGCGGCGGCACGACCGACCGTGCCGGCCGCCGGCGGCGACGCGCTGACCGCACTGCTGCTGCGCGTCGACACCGAACCCGTGCGCGACGTGCAGGCCGGGCTCCCGCATTGAATCCCTGAACCCGTTCTTCCAACCGAACTCCACGATGAATCCGACCCGACGCCATTTCCTCGCACAGGCGAGCGCCCTCGCCACGATCGCCGCGGCGCCTGCCGCACTGCGCGCGCAATCGGGCGCACGGCCGCTGCTGCGCGCCGGCGACCAGAAAGGCGGGCTGCGCGCGCTGCTCGAAGCGGCCGGCGAACTGAACGGCCTCGCGTACGACATCGCGTGGACCGAATTCCCGGCCGCCGCGCCGCTCGCCGAAGCCCTGAACGCGGCGGCCGTCGACTGCGGCCCGATCGGCGACGCGCCGGTGATCTTCGCGCTCGCGTCGGGCGCCCGCATCAAGGTGATCGGCGCGAACCGTTCCGATCCGTACGGCACGGCCGTGCTCGTGCAACCCGACGCGGCGCTGAAAGGCGCGGCCGACCTGAAGGGCAAGCGCATCGGCACCACGCGCGGCTCGATCGGCCATTTCGTCACGCTGAAGGCGCTCGACGCGGCCGGCCTGCCGCCCGATGCGGTGTCGTTCCGCTTCCTGCCGCCGGCCGACACGATGCTGGCGCTCGCCACCGGTTCGATCGACGCATGGGCGACCTGGGAGCCCTACACGGCGCTCGCCGAAACGAGCGGCCGCGCACGCGTGCTGGTCAACGGCCGCGGGCTGTGGTCGGGCCTCAGCTATCTCGCGGCGACCGACGCGGCGATCGCGTCGAAGCGCGACGTGCTGCACGATTTCCTGCGGCGCGTCGTGCGCGCGCAGACGTGGTCGTACCGGCACGTCGACGCGTATTCGGCGGCGCTCGCGCGCATCATCGGCATTCCGCCGGCCGCCGCGAAGCTGCAGTTCGAGCGCCGCAACACGCGCTGGCTGCCGATCGACGCGACGGTGATCGCCGAACAGCAACGCACGGCCGACTTCTACCTGAAGGCCGGGCTGCTGCGCCAGCCGCTCGACGTGCGCACGACGTTCGATACGGGCTTTCCGCTCGCCTGAACGGCCGCGCGGCAGCGTGCAACGGCCCAAACGGCTTCGGCACGATCTGGCACAATCGCGATTCGACCATCCCGCGTTCAGCCAGCGTCATGCCAGCCATCACCGAACTCTTCGTCTATCCGATCAAATCCTGCGCCGGCATCGCGCTGACGCGTGCGCAACTGCTCGAAACGGGCCTCGCGTACGACCGCCACTGGCTGATCACCGATCCCGACGGGCAGATGATCACGCAGCGCACGCACCCGCGCCTCGCGCTGATCCGCACGGCATTCGACAACGACGCGCTCGTGCTGAACGCGCCGGGCATGCCGGAAATCCGCACGCCGCTCGACGGCGACGCATCGCCCGCGACGCCCGGGATGGCGGCGACCGTCTGGCGCGACACCGTCGACGCGATCGACACGGGCGCCGACACGGCCGCGTGGCTCACCGAATACCTCGGTACGCCGACGAAGCTCGCGCGCTTCGGGCCCGACGCGCGCCGCGGCTGCAACCGCAAATGGACCGGCGAGATCGAAACGCACACGCAGTTCGCGGACGGCTATCCGCTGCTCGTGATCGGGCAGTCGTCGCTCGACGACCTGAACGCGCGGCTCGCCGCGAAAGGCGCGCCGGCGATTCCGATGAACCGCTTCCGCCCGAACATCGTCGTGTCGGATCTCGACGCGTACGAGGAGGATTTCGTCGAACACCTCGACGCCGACGGCGACACGCCGGTGCGGCTGCGCCTCGTGAAGCTGTGCACGCGCTGCCCGATGCCGACGATCGACCAGGCCACCGGCGCGCCCGACCCCGCGTGGCCGCACGAGCCGACCGACACGCTGCAGACCTATCGCGCGAACCCGAACCACGACGACGCGCTGACGTTCGGCATCAATGCGATCGTCGTCGAAGGCGCCGGTGCGTGGCTCGAAATCGGCCAGCCGGTCGAAGCGGAGATCGGGTTCGGCGACTGAGCCGGACCACCGCCCTTTCCCGTCCCGCGTTCTCACGCGCGATCACGCGGCGCGCGGCACCGCCTCGGTCGCCGCCGCCGGTAGCCGGATCGTCACGATCAGTCCGCCGCCGGCCGCATCGGCCAGCGTCACGCTGCCCTGATGCACGCGCGCGATCTCCCGCACGATCGACAACCCGAGCCCCGTTCCCTCGACCGTCTGCGTCTTGCTGCCGCGATGGAAACGCTCGAACACCGCGTCGCGCTCGTCCGCCGGGATGCCCGGCCCGTTGTCGATCACGTCGAGCCGCGCGTGCTCGCCGTCGCGCGACACGCGCACCGTGATCACCGCGTGGTCGCCCGCATAGCGGATCGCGTTGTCGATCAGGTTGCCGACCATCTCGCCGAGCAGATCGGGCTGCCCGAGCACGTCGACATCGGCCTCGTGCTCGAAGCCGAGATCGATGTCGCGCGCCCGGGCGACCGGCGACCAGTCGAGCGTCACGCTGCGTGCGAGCCGGTGCAGTTCGACCGGCTTGTGCGCGATCGCATGGCCGCTGTCCGAATCGAGCCGCGACAGCGACAGCAGTTGCTGGACGATCTTCGCGGCCTGCCGCACCGCGCCGTTCGCACGCCGCAGGTGCCCGTTCGCGCGCGGCTGCTCGTCCGGCCGCAGCGCGAGTTCGACGCCGGCCTGCACGGCCGCGAGCGGCGTCTTCAGCTGATGGGCCGCATCGGCGAAGAAGCGGCGCCGCGCGACCTGCATCCGCTGCGTGCGGCCGATGTACTGGTTGATCGAATCGACGAGCGGCGTGAGCTCGCTCGGCATCGCACCGGTATCGAGCGGCGTCGTGTCGTCCTCGCTGCGCGCGGCGACGGTGGCCGACAGCCGGTTCAGCGGCCGCAGCCCGCGCCCGACGCCGAGCCACACGATCCCGAGCGCGAGCACGACGAGCAGGCCCTCCTGCAGCAGCGACCCGACCAGGATCTCGCGCGCGAGCGCCTGGCGCGCCTCGATCGTCTCGCCGACCATCACCCACACGATGCGCGACTGCGCGGTCGGCACGTCGTGCACCGGGATGCGCAGCGCGGCCATCCGCAACTGCTCGCCGCGATACACGACGTCGTAGTAACGCGTGACGAACAGTTCGCCGTCGCCCGCGTCGCGTCCCTGCGGCAGCGGCAGGTCCGGGTAGCCGGTGATCGTGTGGCCGTTGTCCTCGCGGATCAGGTAGTAGATCTTGCCGCCGTCGCTCGATTCGAGCATTTCGAGCGCGAGATACGGCAGGTCGACCTCGATCTCGCCGTCGTTGAGCCGCACGCCTTCGCGGATCGACTTCAGCGACGACGACAGCGTACGGTCGAACGCGACGTGCGCGGCGTTCATCGCGCGCTGGTACGTGAGCCACGAGTCGAGCGCGAGCAGCCCGAGCAGCGGCAGCAGCAGCCACAGCGCGACCTGCGTGCGCAGGTTCGGGCGAATCATTCGTCGTTCTCCGCCTTCGCTTCGAGCAGATAACCGAGCCCGCGCAGCGTGACGATCGCGACACCCGTGTTCTCCAGCTTCTTGCGCAACCGGTACACGTAGATTTCGATCGCATCGGCATTGACCGACTCGTCGAGCCCGAAGATCTTCTCCGACAGCGTGTCCTTGTTGATCGCGCGGCCGTTGCGCAGGATCAGCACCTCGAGCACCGAGCGCTCGCGCGGCGTGAGCGACAGCGGCTCGCCCGCGAGATGGAAGCTGCGATCGATGCTGTCGTACGAAAGCGGCCCGCATGCCACGAGCGAATGCTCGTGACCGAGGCTGCGCCGGATCAGCGCGCGGGCGCGCGCCTCCAGCTCGGTCAGCTCGAACGGCTTCGCGAGATAATCGTCGGCGCCGAGATCGAGCCCCTTCACGCGGTCCTCGACCGACCCGTGCGCGGTGAGGATCAGCACCGGCACCGGGTTGCGGCGCGCGCGCAGCCGCCGCAGCACCTCCAGCCCGTCGAGCTTCGGTAGCCCGAGATCGAGGATCACCAGCGCGTAATCCTGCGTGCGCAGCACGTGGTCCGCCGCCTCGCCGTCCGCCATGTGATCGACCGCGAAGCGCGCGGCGCTCAGCGCATCGCTCAGCGACTGGGCCAGGTTCGGATTGTCTTCGACGAGCAGCACGCGCATGGGGATTCCGGTAAGGTCAGCGACAGGCCGCTACATTACATGATCCTTTCCATGTCGACGCCTCGCGGAAACACGGGTTGCGCGGGGGCCGCCAAGCCGCCGCGCGCGCCGCCGACGGCCGCCGCTCAGCGTTCCGCCGCGGGATGACCGGGCGCCGCGAAGCGCGCATCGCCGGCCGCGCGCCGCTCGCGAAAGCCGACGACCACCGCGACGAACGCGACGCTCGCGCCGGCCGTCACGACGATCATCGGGTGCGCGGTGCCGTCCGACAGCCACGCCAGCACGCCGCCGCACGCGGCCGTGATCGCCATCTGGATAAAGAAGAACAGCCCCGATGCGGTGCCGGCGATCTGCGTATACGGCTGCATCACCGCGAACTGGCACGCCGGAATCGCGATCCCGACCGCGATCATCACGACGAACATCGGCACGACCAGCGCGGCCACCGACATCGGGGCGAGCGCGCCGCCGGCCCACAGCATGGCGGTGCCGGCCAGATTCACGGCGGCCGCCGCCGCGATGACCGAATCGGCTTGCCAGCGCCCGCCGGTCCGCGCGAATGCGCTCGAGCCGATCAGGTAGCCGAACACGGTCACGCCGAAGATCGCCGCATAGACCGGGCCGGACACGCCGATCTGCCGCTGGAACAGCGTCGACGATTCCGCGATGAACGGGTAGTACGTGCAGTAAACGAAGCTGATCGCGAGCGAGTAGCGCAGGAAACGTCGCTCGCGCAGCAGGCCCGCGTAGGTCCGCAGGAGCCCGGGGCCCGGCGCCAGCCGCGCGGCCTGTTCGCGCGTCTCGGGCAGCGCGCGCAGCACCATCGCGGTCGCGACCAGCCCGCCCGCCGCGAGCCATCCGAACACGCCGCGCCAGCCGAGCCACGCGGCGATCGCGCTGCCTGCCAGCGGCGCGACCACCGGCGACAGCGCCATGCCGGCCGAGATATGGCCGAGCATCGTGGCCTGCGTCGCGGCCGGAAAGCGCTCGCGCACGATGACGCGGCCGATCACCGTGCCGGTGCAGCCGCCCAGCGCCTGAAAGATGCGCGCGACGATGAGGGCCGCGACGCCGCTCGACAGCGCGCATGCCACGCTCGCGACGACGTACACGCACAGACCGCCGAGCAGCACGGGACGGCGCCCGTAACGGTCGGACAACGGCCCCGACACCAGCATCGACAGCGCATAGCCGACCATGTAGAGGGTGAGCGTGAGCTGCAATTGGGCGTCGGTGCCGTGCAGCGCATCCGCCATCGCGGGCAGCGACGGCAGGTATGCATCGATCGTGACGCGCGGCAGGCACACGACGAGCATCAACAGGAACAACCAGCCCCGCTGGGGCAATGAGCGTGTCTTCATGCGGCAAGTCCGTTTCCGGTCCGAGGAGAAAGGGTCGACAGCAATCTAAGGGGAAAGTGATATAAGCTGAAGGACCATTAAATCGACCACCAACTGGACCACTATGCCGCGAGGCAAAGCCGCGATTCCGCTCGATCTGCCGCGCCCTTCCGGGCTGTCGGCCGGCAGCCCGTCGTCGAAGCAGGAATGCATTGCCGACACGATTCGCGACGCGATCCTGAAGCGCCTGCTGCCTGCCGACAGCCCGCTACCGTCCAGCCGGACGCTGGCCGTGCGCTGGGACATCGCGCGCGGCACCGTCGAAGCGGCGTACGACATCCTGTGCGCCGAGGGCTACATCGCCCGCACGCGAGGGTCCGGCACGCGCGTCTGCGCGGTGGTGCCGGACAGCTATCTGCGCGCGGCCGCGCAGCCTCGTCCCGGCAACGCACACCGCGAGCCGGCAGGCGGCCCGGACGAGTCCGAATCCGAACATGGCGTGCGCCCGGGCGTCCCGTTCGTCGCGCGGCTCGCCGATCCCGGCCTGATGCCGATGCAGCAATGGAAGAAGGCGCTCGGCGCGAGCCTGCTTGCCGCGACGGCCAACGAGCTCGGCGCGACGCCCGCGCAAGGCGTCGACAGCCTCCGCGACGAAATCGCCGCGTACCTGCGCGAATATCGCGGCATTCCGTGCGACGCCGGCGACATCTTCATCACGACCGGCATCCGCCATTCGATCGACCTCGTCGCGCGCACGGTGCTCGCGCCGGGCTCGACGGTGCTGATGGAAGATCCCGGCTACGTGTCGGCGTGGCAGATCTTCACGATCGCGGGCGCGACCGTGATCGACGTGCCGGTCGATCGGGAAGGCATCGACACGGCGTCGCTGCACCGGCATCCCGATGCGCGTGCCGTCTACGTGACGCCCGCGCATCAGGCACCGCTCGGCGTCACGATGTCGGTGTCGCGCCGGCTCGAACTGCTCGACTGGGCGCAGCGCGGCCGCGCGTGGATCGTCGAAGACGACTACGACGGCGAATTCAGCTACCAGACCGCCCCGCTGCCCGCGCTGAAATCGCTCGACGCGTGCGACCGCGTGATCTACTGCGGCTCGTTCAACAAGACGCTGTTCTCGGGGCTGCGCATCGGCTTCATGGTCGTACCGAAAGCGCTGCGGCCGGCGCTGTCGGCCGTGTGGCATGCGACCGCGCGCGCGGTCGGCGCGGCGCCGCAACTGGCGCTGGCCCGCTTCATCGCCAGCGGCGATTTCGCGAAGCACCTGCGCGCCGCGCGGCACACGTACCGCCAGCGGCGCGACATCGTGCTCGAGCAGCTGGCGAAGCACGCCGACGGCCGGTTCGCGGTATCCGGCGAGCACGCGGGCTTTCATTTCGTGCTGTGGCTGCCGCCCGGGACGGACGACGCGACGGTTGTCGCCCGGGCCCGCGCGGCCGGCATCGCGTTGCAGCCGATCCGCGAATTCTGCCGAAGCGCCCGGCGTGAAGCGGGTGTCGTCGTCGGATATTCCGCGCTGACGGCCGCGCATGCACGGCATGGCGGCCGGATCCTCGGCCAGTTGCTGGCGGCCTCCGCCTAGCGGTCGTTGCGGGCGTTCCCGCGCCTGCCCGGCCCCGCTTCTGTTCCCGTCCGAACCATGCCGCACGCCGCGCAACCCGCGGCGGCGGCCGCCGCGACCTCGGGAAATCCATGACGCAAACGACGCGATTGTGAACGGGAATGAAAGCAGGCTGAAAGTGCCCCGCAATTAACATCCGCGTCACTCGAACAACACCACGCATAACTGGAGGAAGACATGTCGTTTGCACCGAAGCGCGTTGCCGCCGCACTGGCGATCGTCCTGGGCACTGCCGCCGGCGGCGCCGTCGCGCAGGTTCCGGCCGGGTATCCGGGTAATTACCAGGGCGTGATCGACGCCGCGAAGAAGGAAGGCAAGCTGATCGTCTACTCGACGACCGACACGGGCCTCGTGCGCCCGCTGATCAAGGACTTCGAAAGCCTGTACGGCGTGAAGGTCGAGTACAACGACATGAACAGCACCGAGCTGTACAACCGCTACATCAGCGAAAACGCGGCGAGCAGCACCAGCGCCGACGTGCTGTGGAGCTCCGCGATGGACCTGCAGGTCAAGCTCGTCAACGACGGCCTGATGGCGGCCTACGATTCGCCCGAAAGCCCGAACGTGCCGCAATGGGCGCAGTACCAGAAGCAGGCGTACGGCACGACCTTCGAGCCGCTCGCGATCGTCTACAACAAGCGCCTGATCCCCGAGAACGAAGTGCCGAAGACGCGCGCCGAGCTGATCAAGCTGCTCGCGTCGCAACCGGACAAGTTCAAGGGCAAGCTCACGACGTACGACGTCGAGAAATCCGGCGTCGGCTTCAACGCGCTGACGCAGGACGCGCACCTGAACGAGAAGGTCACGTGGGAACTCGTGAAGGCGATCGGCGCGACGGGCCCGAAGCTGCAGTCGAGCACCGGCGCGATGATGGAGCGCATCTCGTCGGGCGAGAACCTGATCGGCTACAACATCATCGGTTCGTATGCGTACGCGAAGGCGAAGAAGGACAAGTCCATCGGATACGTGTTTCCGAAGGACTACACGCAGATCGTGAGCCGCCTCGCCACCATCTCGAAGAAGGCGAAAAACCCGAACGCCGCCAAGCTGTGGGTGGACTACCTGCTGTCGAAACGCGGCCAGACCATGATCGCGAACCAGGCGAACCTGTACGCGATCCGCACGGACGTGACCGGCGAGACGTCGGCCGCGAGCCTCACGAAGGAACTCGGCGATTCGCTGAAGCCGATCCAGATCGGCACCGGCCTGCTCGTCTATCTGGACCAGTCGAAGCGGCTCGCGTTCCTGAAGCAATGGCAGCAGGCGATCAAGAGCTGATCCGCTGACCGGCTCCGGCCGACCCACGGCCGCCCGCCGCACGTCACGCGGGCGGCCCTTCCCCTTACCGACTTCCTTGAGGCGGCCATCCGGATGGCCGCAGGGGCGAACTCATGCTTTCAACCAGCACCCGCGGCACGGCACCGGCCGCGCCACCCGCCGCCGGCCCGCGCGACGCGATTCCCGCGCTGCCGGTCAACAGCCTGCAGCCGCTCGCCGGCATGCTGCGCTGGATCGTCGTCGCGGTACTCACCATCGCGGTCGCACTGCCGCTCGGCTTCATCCTGTTCCAGAGCCTGCTGTCCGCGCCGTTCTTCGACGCGAACAAGACGCTCGGCATCGACGGCTTCCGTTTCGTCTTCAGCGATCCCGATTTCTGGTCGGCCGTGAAGAACTCGTTCATCATCGCCGGTGGGATGCTGTTCATCTCGATCCCGCTCGGCGGCATCCTCGCGTTCCTGATGGTGCGCACCGACCTGCCCGGCCGTCGCTGGCTCGAACCGCTGCTGCTCACGCCCGTGTTCGTGTCGCCGATGGTGCTCGCGTTCGGCTACGTGGTCGCGGCCGGACCGGTCGGCTTCTACTCGGTGTGGTTCAAGGAACTGTTCGGGGTACAGAACATCCCCTGGAACGTGTACTCGGTCTTCGCGATCACGGTGATCGTCGGCCTCACGCACGTGCCGCACGTGTACCTGTATTCGTCGGCCGCGTTGCGCAACCTCGGCTCGGACGTCGAGGAAGCCGCGCGCGTGGCGGGCGCCCGCCCGTTCCGCGTCGCGCTCGACGTGAGCCTGCCGATGACGATGCCCGCGCTGCTGTTCGCCGGCGTGCTCGTGTTCTTCCTCGGCTTCGAAGTGTTCGGGCTGCCGCTCGTGCTCGGCGATCCGGAAGGCCACCTGGTGCTCGCGACCTACCTGTACAAGCTGACCAACAAGCTCGGCGTGCCGTCGTATCACCTGATGGCCGCGGTCGCCGTGTGCATCGTCGCGATCACGTTCCCGCTCGTGCTGCTGCAGCGCCGCCTGCTGAAGACCGCGAACCGCTTCGTCACCGTGAAAGGCAAGGCCGGCCGGACGACGGTGCTGCCGCTCGGCGTGTGGCGCTGGGTCGCGCTCGCGATCGTCGTGCTGTGGCTGATGCTGACCGTGATCGTGCCGATCTCGGGCATCGTGCTGCGCGCATTCGTGACCAACTGGGGCGAAGGCGTCGCGCTCGCCGAAGTGCTGACGCTGTCGAACTTCATCGAGCTGTTCGAGCAGGACAACCTGGTGCGCGCGATCGTCAACACGCTCGGCATCGGCGTGATCGGCGGCGCGCTCGCGATCGGCTTCTACTCGCTCGTCGCGTTCGCCGGCCACCGCCGCCCCGACTGGGCGACCAAGCTGCTCGACTACCTCGTGCTGCTGCCGCGCGCGGTGCCGGGCCTGCTCGCCGGTCTCGCGTTCCTGTGGATCTTCCTGTTCGTGCCGGGCCTGCGCGAACTGAAGAACTCGATGTGGAGCATCTGGATCGCGTACACGGTCGTGTGGCTCGCGTACGGGATGCGCCTCATCCAGAGCGCGCTGCTGCAGGTCGGCCCGGAACTCGAGGAAGCCGGCCGCAGCGTCGGCGCGACGCGCAGCCGCGTGTCGCTCGACGTGACGCTGCCGCTCGTGCGCTTCGGTCTGCTCGCCGCGTGGCTGCTGATCTTCATGATCTTCGAGCGCGAATACTCGACGGCCGTCTACCTGCTGTCGCCCGGCACCGAAGTGATCGGCGCGCTGCTCGTGTCGCTGTGGGCGACCGGCGCCGTCGACCAGGTCGCCGCGCTTTCTGTCATCAACATCGCGATGGTCGGCGCCGGTCTCGGCGTGGCCCTGCGCTTCGGAGTGAAACTTCATGGATAAGCTCATCGTCGACGACCTGCACCTCAGCTACGGCGCCAATCCGATCCTCAAGGGCGTGTCGTTCGAACTGAAGGCCGGCGAAGTCGTGTGCCTGCTCGGCGCGTCGGGCAGCGGCAAGACCACGCTGCTGCGCGCGGTGGCCGGCCTCGAACAGCCGTCCGACGGCCGCATCCAGCTCGACGACCGCGTGTTCTTCGACGGCGCGAAACGCGTCGACCTGCCCGTCGAGCAGCGCTCGCTCGGCCTCGTGTTCCAGTCGTACGCGCTGTGGCCGCACCGCACCGTCGCCGACAACGTCGGCTACGGACTGAAGCTGCGCCGCGTCGCCCCGGCCGAACAGAAGCGCCGCGTGCAGACCGCGCTCGATCAGCTCGGCCTCGGCCATCTCGCGGAACGCTTTCCGCACCAGCTGTCGGGCGGCCAGCAGCAGCGCGTCGCGATCGCACGCGCGCTCGTCTACAACCCGCCGGTGATCCTGCTCGACGAGCCGCTGTCGAACCTCGACGCGAAGCTGCGCGAGGAAGCGCGTGCGTGGCTGCGCGAGCTGATCGTGTCGCTCGGGCTGTCGGCCCTGTGCGTGACGCACGACCAGACCGAGGCGATGGCGATGTCCGACCGCATCCTGCTGCTGCGCAACGGCCGCATCGAACAGGAAGGCACGCCGGCCGAGCTGTACGGCGCGCCGCGCTCGCTGTACACCGCCGAATTCATGGGCAGCAACAACCGGATCGATGCGCGCGTCGCCGCGATCGACGGCGAATGCGTGACGCTCGCCGGCGACGGCTGGGAACTGCGGGCGCTGGCCCGCGACACGCTCGCGCCGGGCCAGGACGCGCAGGCCGTGATCCGCCTCGAACGCGTGCAGGTCACCGACGGCCCGGGCGCGAACCGGCTGCAGGCCGACCTCGTCACGTCGATGTATCTCGGCGACCGCTGGGAATACCTGTTCCATTGCGGCGACATGCGCCTGCGCGCGTTCGGCCACGTGCCGCGCGCGGCCGGCAAGCACTGGATCGAATTCCCGACCAACGACTGCTGGGCGTTCGCGAAAGCGGGCTGACCCGGTCGCGGCGGCTCACGTGCCGCCGCGCATCCCGCCACGCATGGACTTCCCGTCCGGCGGACGCCTCCCGGTGTCCGCCGCGGGCGGATGCGCGCCTAACCGACTCACCCAACCCACAAGAACCAAGGAGACACCGCCAATGAAATCACGCGCAGAGCGTTCCCTTCGCGCCGCCGTCCTGACCGGATCGGCCGCCGTCGCCGGACTCGCGGCAGGCGCCGCGCACGCGCAGTCGTCGGTCACGATGTACGGGATCATGGATGCCGGCATCGAATACACGAACCATGCGGCGCCCGAAGGCGGCAGTTCGGTCAAGCTCAAGTCGGGCAACAAGAACACCTCGCGCTGGGGCTTGCGCGGCGTCGAGGATCTCGGCGGCGGGCTGAAGGCCGTGTTCCGACTCGAAAGCGGGATCGACCTCGCGAACGGCGCGCTCGACGACGGCCCCGACTCGATCTTCGCGCGCCGCGCGACGGTCGGCCTGAAGAGCAAATGGGGCGAACTGACGCTCGGCCGCAACTACACCGTCACCTACGACTACATGCTGCCGTTCGACCCGATGGGTTACGCGCAGAACTACTCGTGGGCCTCGGCGTCGACGGCAACGGGCGGCCGCAAGGACGGCATGTTCACGCGCTCGTCGAACGCGGTGCGCTACGACGGCGAATTCAGCGGCTTCAAGTTCGGCGCGTTGTACGGCTTCGGCAACGTGCCGGGCAGCGTGAAGACCAGCTCGAAATACGACTTCGCGGTCGGCTACGAGAAAGGCCCGTTCGCGGCGGTCGTCACGTTCGACCGGCAGAACGGCGCGGCCGACAGCGTCACGCCGGCCGATACGGTCAACTATATCCAGGGCGTCCATGCCGGCCTGAGCTACGACTTCGGCAACCTGAAGACGATGGCCGGCTACCGCAACTACAAACGCACGTTCCGCACCACGGCGGCGAACCAGCTGAGCGACACGTACTGGCTCGGCGGGTCGTATCAGTTCACGCCGGCGTTCTCGCTGATCGCGGCCGTCTATCACCAGAACATCAAGGGCGGCAGCGATGCCGATCCGACGCTGGTGTCGATGCGCGCGAACTACGCGCTGTCGAAGCGCACGGTGCTGTACGCGGCCGGCGCGTTCGCGATCGCGAAACACGACCAGAAGGTTGGCGTGTCGCGCGATTTCGCGGGATACGGCACGACCCAGGTCGGCGTCACGGCGGGGATCCAGCAGCGGTTCTGACACCCGGGCCGGCGGGCGGCGGCAGTCGGTCGACCGCCGTTCAGCCAGGCCACGCGCGGCGGCATCGCGGCGAACCGCCGGCCGCCGCCGCCCAGCGTGCCCCTCGCGTCACGTCCGGCGCGCTGCGTTTCGATGCGCCGCTCACTCGCCGCGCATCGTGAACACCGGGCGCACGAGACTGTTCGTATCGCCCCAGTGTTCGCCCACGGCCGACAGCGGCACCGTGCGCGTGTCGATCGCGAGGCCGGCCGGCCCGGCCGCGTCGAACACACCGCGCACCGACGCCAGCAAGCGGGGCAGCGACACGCTGCCGATGCCGCTGCCCATCAGTTCGATCGCGGTCGCCCGCAGCACCGCGCCCGGCAGCAGCACGTCCGCGCCGCCGATCGAGCCGATCTGCACGAATCGCAGCCGGCGGCCGTCGGGCGTCGCCTTCGCGGCGGCAAGCAACAGCGTCTGCGCGCTGGCGCCCCACAGATAGTCGAGCACGATGTCCACACCTTCACGGAAATGCGGTTCGAGCGCGCGTGCCAGATGTGCGTCGTCCTGCTGCAGCGACACGACCGCATCCGCACCGGCGCTCGGCAACGCCTGCAGCGCGGCTGCGTTACGGCCCGTCGCGATCACCTTCGCGGCGCCGAGATGCTTCGCGATCCGCACTGCCAGCCGCCCCGACGTACCCGTCGCACCGTTGACGAGTACCGTCTCGCCCGCGACGAGCCGCGCGCGCTCGGTCAGCGCCGCCCACGACGACATCCCGGGAATCGCGATCGCCGCCGCCGTGACGTCGTCGAGCGAATCGGGCAGCGGCACGCACCGCGTATCGGGCGCGATCGTCCGCTCGGCCATCGCGCCGAACGGGGCGGGTGCGCCGAAGAAGTAGACGCGCTGCCCGTCGTCGAGACGGCGGCCCACCCCGTCGACGCCGACGACGAACGGATAACGCCCGTCCGACGAGTAATGCGTGCCGGCCGCGCGCGCCTGCGCGAGCCGGCTCAGCGCGGACGCCGTCACGTCGATCAGGCTGTGGCCCGGCATCGCGCGCGGCGCATCGAATTCCATCTGAACGGGACGCTCGCCGGCGCCCGTCACGACTGCTGCTTTCATGGTGACTCCTTGAATCGGGGATCTCGATCGACGGTTCAGCTGCGCATCAGCGTGCGTCGAGCCACGCGCGCAGCGCGGGATCGCGCACTTCCAGCACGTCGAACAGGCCGAGCGCGCGCAGCGCCGGCAATGCGTCGATCGCGTCGGCCTCCGCGCGCGCCCGGTCGGCAGGCTCGGCGTGCGGGTCGGTCAACACGCGCGCGTTGACCAGGAACGCGCCGACGGTCCCCTTGCGGATTGTCGTTCCGCCGGTTTCGATCCGGTCGGCATGGTCGGGAAGCATCTGTTCGGCTCGCATCGCGTCGTACTCCGGTTGTCATCGATGGATGCAGTGTAGGCGTGCGAAGCCGGCCAATCTCCGGTATAACAGCCATTCGATACCGATATCCGGCCATGTCCGATCCGCTTCTGCCCGCCCGATTCGTCACGTCCGACGACGGCCCGTTCGTGGTCGCCGCCGTGCTGTCGCAACGCGACCCGCGCGTGACCGCGCCGCATTCGCATGCGCGCGGCCAGCTCGTCGGCGCGCTGAGCGGGCTGCTGACGATCGGCCTCGATGACCAGGCCTGGGTCGTGCCGGCCATTCACGCGATCTGGATTCCGCCGCATTGCCGGCATTCGTTGCGTTCGTTCGGGCCGATTTCCGGCTGGTCGGCGTTCGTCGCCGAAGCACGCTGCGCGGCACTGCCGGCCGCGCCGCGCGCGATCCGCACGACACCGCTGCTGCGTGAAGCCGTGCAGCGCGCGGCAAGCTGGGGCGATTCGGAACTGGATGCCGCGCAAACGCGCATCGCCGACGTGATCCTCGACGAAATCGCGTCGTCGGAGGTCGAGGCGCTGGGACTGGTACGGCCGCGAGACGCGCGGCTGATGAAGATCACCGATGCGCTGGCCACGAATCTCGCGGACAACCGGCGGCTGGAGGAATGGGCCGCATGGGCCGGCATCAGTGCGCGAACGATGAGCCGCCGCTTCGTCGCCGAGACGGGGCTGACGTTCGCGCAGTGGCGTCAGCAGGCCAGGTTGCTGCGGGCGCTGGAGAGAATCGCCGATGACGTGCCGGTGACAACGATCGCGCTCGATCTCGGGTACGACAACGTGAGCGCGTTCATCGACATGTTCCGGCGGGCGTTGGGGACGACGCCTGGACGGTATTTGGAGGTGGGCCGAAGAGCGGAAGTCTAGGTGCGGCCATCAGCAAGCGTGAACAGTCGCGACTCACTTACTGATATATCGGGTATTCGAACCGAAAAGCAAACACCGTTGTCACGCTGCGCATCGATTGGAAATCGATCATTCGGGTCTGCCAGGCTCTCAGTGACAGAACACTATCGCCGTCCTGTTTCAAGACATCTCGCCTATCCTGCGCACTGCACTCGACGATGTCGCTTTCGCGAGCCATCGGCTTCGAGTCAACGATGACCGCGTCAGCCTACGTCGGATGCAGCACTACACAACTTTTATAGATTAATGGTGTAAATGCCGGCGGCGCCCGTTTCTGCATTCGGACTCCCCAAATAGGTCCATTGGACATCCTCGTTCGCAATGTCGATGAATCGCTCGGCAGGTGATGGAAACGCCTGCCCTTTTTCGACAAATGCTTGCTGATCCCATTGGTTAAACAAATCCGCCATCGGGTGGTCACCTGCAACGCGGCCCTCCCACACGCCTGTTTCCGTGCAGCGACGATCACCGGAGCACTTCACCGCCAACGGCCGCGCCGCTACCTCGCGCAATAATCCAGCTTCAACCATATTCGCCAGAAAATCTGCACGCTGTGGCGGCAGGCGGTACGCTTCACCGAGGAAATACCATTGCACTCGATCCGGAGATAGCCACTCGTGCATCGGCGGCTCGAACCGTTCTCCGGCTTCAAAGCGCTCTGGCAGGCCAGAGCGAGCAATCAACCGCCCATCGGGTTCATTCAATGAACCGTACAGTGCCAGCCAGTATCCCGTTGTAGGTACGATTTGATCACCGCTGACTGCGAGCGTACTCGCTCCCAATGCGACGACTGCGTGACCATCGGGTATAGAAGAACGCCCCTGAAGCGAGCTGCTCTTTTGCCGTCTGACCGGCGGAGTAACCACCTTCGCGGCATTGATCAGCGTTTGTCCGTCGCCGTTCCATTTGGGTAGCGGCGCTGGCGGTAACGGCAATATCTTGTCCAGGTTGGGAAGCTTCAATCGTCCATCGTAAATCTTCAAGATATCGGCAATTTTTCCGTACCGTTGAGCACGCGCTTTGTCGATATGGCCTACCAAATTGGTTCCATTTTCAAGATCCATCCCGTCAAATTCCGAAACGAGGCTATCCGCACACTTGGTACTCCCGAGCTTCACACCTTCATGCAAGATCTTCAGCGCGCGGAGCTTTGCCTCGAGTGTATTGGGTCGCGCATAGATCAGCCCCAGTTTCTCTGCGGCATCTCCATATCCCTGTGCAAAAGCACATTCGAGCATTTTGGTTCCCACCACTTGGTTGGCCCAAAATCCCTCACTGGGATTATCGTAGGACGCGGCCAGCTTGTATCCCAGGAACGCCATTGCAGCCGGACTACCCATATCCGCTGCTCGTTGGAAAAAAGAGTAAGCGCTCGTAGCGTCCCCCTCCTTTACGACACCATTAAGATGGTATACACCCATCCTGTCATACGCGTCAGGAATACCAAGCCTCATCGCCTTCTCAACCCATTGAATGGCGACCTCCGGATTGTGTTCCGGCACGCCGGAATGATCACTCAAGATCAACGACGCCAGATTCAGCATCGCTTTCCAATGGCTTTTCTCAGCCGCCTGCAGATAGAGCTGATACACTTTTGCATAGTCGATATTTTCGGCAGGTACAGCCGGATCGTCTAACTTCAACGCTTGCTGAAACCACATTTCCGCCTGCGGATCAACGGGCGGCACCTGTTGCGCCTCATATACACAGGTAAAATCTTTTCGATGTGGATCAAAGAGCGGTAGTTTTTCGTTTCGTGGCAGATCAGACATAGCAGTGGTCAACTTATTGCCGATAGAAGTCAGGATGCCTGCATGTGCCGTAGTGGTTAGCAACAAAGCAGCAAGGGCAAAACGCGATGCGTAGATAAAAATCTTCATGCGTATACATTTTCAGGAGAACCACCGACACCACCGCTATTTGGTACAGATATCGACCCATACAGCGTCGTGGTCGAACGATGCTCGACGAATGGTAGCAAAAAACCTGTCATCGGTTGTGTACCCGCTTGCTGGATGTCTTGATTCTTGCTCATTCGTCGATTCCAATTTCTGAATGTATCCGGCATATCTTTTGGGTGACCACTATACTTAATGTCACCACCATAGAGCAGCCCAAATACCCGTTCACGGAGATTGCCAGCATAAATACCACCGGTTGCAGCTATATTAATTTCACTATCAATAGCCATACTTCTCTGATTCAGATTTGCACTACCCACCGTAACAAATACATCATCAATGATCATCAATTTTGAGTGAATATAAATTTCCCGATATGACATATTATTATTCGCATCAGGACCACTCGTTCGCAATCTCGCGACACTGACAACCACTCCCAATGTTTTCTCGAGATTCTCCACACTAGGCCGATCAAGTACCTCACCCCGCCCTCGGCTGCTTTTGCCATAGACAAAATCAAGTTTTCCTTTATCGACAAGCCCCTTTTGCTCAGACATCGAATCACCAGCACCAAGCAAGGTCAGGGTATCGTACGTTCGAGGCACCATTTCCTCTCGCTCCGGATGTGGAATCACGATAAAAATATGCAGCTTTTGCATTTCGGTAACTGGTTTATTCGCCCCCTTCATCCAGTCATCGCAGTGTTTTTTTCGTGTTTTGATCAGATGACGGGCAAACTCCGGATAAAAGAAATACTGATTTTCCATGTAAATATAGTTGCGCGCACTACTTGCAGCCTGAAAATAAACCTCTTTGATCGATTTTTCTCTTTCATGAGGTTGCGTGCGCACAATTTGCACAAGATGTGCCGGATTTCCGGCTGCCCGCGGAATCTTCGCTGGTGGCGTCGGAGGAGTCCGGTACGGCAATTCTCCAACTTGGAGCGCTGCAGCCCATGCGTTTTCGAAATTGAAATGCAGCTGTGCAAGCGCCGGCCCGACAACTCGGCACGCGTAGTCCTGAAAGGGACGTCCATGAACATAGTTTTCATGCCCGATTCCATGCTGTACGTCGTTTTTCGAGAACCTGTTTTTCAGGCTCTGGTACATCTCGGCGGGAAAACTAGTTTTTGCTGGCGCAGTCTGCGTTGCAATTTCTCGCTTCAGTTCGTCTTCAATAAGTGGCGATGACAAGATCTCACGCTTTCGATCGTCGATTTCGTGAGCGGTTCGATCCCAGTAGTCGGTAACCGAATTCAACCCCATGACGTAACCAACCGCCTTACTTCCGTTGTCGTAGTCGTAATCGATCAGAATTGGTTTCTGGTGATGTGTCCCATAGTCCTCCATCCCGCTTCGCTCATCAACAACGCTGAATGTACTGGTTACGGGCTTGTCCTCTTCCGCAGGCGCAGTCGTCATCAAGGCCTTCGCATCGGCAGGCGAAACTTCACGCAGTACCACACGAAGGCGAGGATTTTTTCCGCTGTTGCTTTTTCCACCGGGTAGGTTCTCGGCCCACCATGCAACACAGGTCTTGTGACGCTCGCTCTTCTCATCGCCATACGCCGGCCCCTGTCGAAGATGGTAGACAATAGGACCACTAGTCCAATTTTCCTGGACATCTGAAAAGCCAGGCATATTGTTCTGGACAGCTGAGCCCCGTGGCGTAGACCAGATGAGCAATCGCACCGTGACAGGATTTTCCTTGCGCTTGGTGATCTCATCCAATAATTGTCCGTAGGTTTGCCCCCGCGGCCAATTTTCACCCTCTCTCTCAAGCTCCATGCCCGGATCAAAACCCCAGCAGATGATGTCTGCCGATTTCTTCGCTTCGCGCAAGTCTTTGGCGATCCGCTTGAATCCCTCTTCGCCGCAAATGATGAAGTTGAGCTTATTTCCCTTCGTAATCGGACAGGTGCCGTCCCCATCCTTTTCTTTCACGTCGCGGTGCTCAACGAGAAATTGCATCGCATTCTTTGCCGACCTTGACTGTTCATCGATCGCGACTTTTGCGTGTTTGTGTGTTTTAAGTGGAAAATCTGCCATGGCTGCTATTCTCAGTAGTGGATGCGATTGGCGTTGTTCTCAGACATACCGCTCACCTTGATTCGTGCGTTGATCGGCGTGATCGGAATCTTCGTTGAGCGCATCCTTGACGTTTAAATTGTATTCTGCGCCGTTGCTGAGTCTAGCAGTGTAGGTTTGCGTACCTGTCTGGTGGTCGTCCACAATAATCCGACCGAATTCGTCAGTGACGCCAGCTCCGATCTTTGCGCTACCCTTGTATAGCTCATAGGGCTCGCCGGAAATCAAATGCCCTTCACCCGGTAACGCTTGCAAAGCGAAATGCAGTTGCTCCTTCTCTGGAGGCAGCGCAGGAATATTCGGCGTGCTCACGCTATCGGGGCCAACGAACGTCTGGCTTGCCGAATGCACTTCAAAGCCGCCCGATGTGCCACTCTTGATTTGCGCGCTTGTCCACCGGGTATAGCTCCCCCCCCCATTAATCTCGACCTCCTGCTGCGCACTGATCGTGATTTTCGTCGCCGTCACCGTAACGTTCAGCTTCGCCAGCAAATTGATGCTGTCCTTCAGCGCCTTCACGTCGATGTCGCCGGCCGCCGCAACGAGCCTCATACCGGCCTCATAGGCGAATAGGCGTAGCGCTCGACGCGCACTGGCGAAGAATCCACCACCCGTACTGACGGACATATGTTCGCCGGTGGTAACTGCAGTGGTTTTGCCACTGCTCAGGTGAATCTGTTCGTCAGTCGTGGCCGCGACGCCTGCTGGGCTGGCCAACACCAAATGCGGCCGCTCGAACTGTTTGAGCGTACCGCCACCTTTTATCGAGTTCGCCTGACTCTTCAGCGAATTGGCAACAGCCTTCTGCTCGCCATCTTGGGCGCCTGCGGCTTGGGCCGACTGCGCGACGCCGGCGGCGATATCCTGTGCGTTCACGAGTTGGAGATTCACCTCATCGACACTGAACGTATCCCCAGTCGCCCCGGAGCGGGCATGCGTCGATAGGAGCATCCCGCGTGCGCCGCGTACCGCGACGTGACCATCCGTGCGCAACTCCGCGCCCTCGCCACGCTTCTCGCCGCGCCCAGCGGGTTCGCTGACTCGTGTGAGGTAGCCCAAATGCAGTCCTGACTCGAGATGATCACTCCGAATCTGAGTCTGCACTTGCCCCGCCGTGTCGTCTTTCAGCCAGACGTTGTTCTGCTCCCCACCAATCTCCTTGCTGACGAAACCCGACAGTGCATGTTGATCGGGAAGATTCCACTGCGGCCGATTCGTGCCGTTCCCCACACGGGCCGTGATCACCGGCCTGTCAGGGTCGCCATCGAAAAATGGCACGACCACCTCGTCACCGACTCTCGGTAACTGAACACCGCCAAACTGAGCGCTCGACCACGGCTGTGCAACCCGCACCCAGCACGAGCTGCGCTCGTCGCGTTTTCCAATACGATCCCAGTGGAACTGCACCTTTACGCGCCCCAGTTCATCCGTATAGACTTCCTGGCCTTGCGGACCCACGACAGTTGCTGTCTGCATCTGCATGACCGGCTTGCGGTGTTCGAACGGGCTGCGATACGGAACGGCCTTTCTTTGCGTCTCTATCTCGACGAGAAAGAAGCCTTTGGCTCCATCATCGTGCGTAACGATCGACGTGTTTCCGACGCCCCGGTTCGCCATTGCGTCGGACAAACGACCCTGCAGTCCATGAGGGAAGTTTGCGTGATGACTTGAGCCTGGGAGGTTGTTCTCGATCAGCCATACGGTTTCGATAATCGCGAATTCACGACGCTCGGCAGAATCACGATCGTGCTCTGGATGCCCGGTAAGTTCGAACCATCTACCCGCATCGGCCGCACGCAGGCCGCCCGTACCGTAAAACCGCTTGGCGCTCGACTCCCACTCCTCCATCTGCACTTTGGCAAGGTGATCTCCCCGCTCCTGCTTCAGGTAGGTGTACGGGCCAGTGTACTCGTACATCTCCAACTGTTCGGGCAATTCGGGCAACACTGTCGGTACATTGGTGCCCTTGGGATTTCCAAGGGATGACGGATTCTTGTAATCGAACGTACGGGTCGTCAGCACTGCGCTATGCAGGACTCGTATTCCGGACCAGTGAACCAGTGCGTCGACCTCGCTATTTGCGCCGTCACGCGAAAATTGAACCGCTTGCGGAGTAGATTGCTCACAAGTGTCCAGACGATCGGTCACTATCAGCGTGTGCGATTTGCCATCGCCAGCCTGCGTCCAGATGCCGAACAGCCCTTCTACTTCCATGAGCCGATGAACGAAGTTCCAGTCGTCCTCGTACTGAGTGCAATACGATCTTGGCGGTAGCGGCTTTGAAAGTGCGAACTTGAACTGTCCTGTCGCCTGCGGATGTGCGTTAAACACGTCGCTGAGGATTTCATCTACAGGCTTGTCCTGCCAGATACGTTGATCCCGGCGGAACTTCAAGAAATTCATCCACGATGCGAATCCGATCTGGTAGCTGGTCAGCCCACCTTCCGCTCCCAGCCGCCTTATCGAATAAACATAGCCATGCCGTGGCAGATACGCCTTGTTCGCCTGTAGGATCCACAGGGTGATAGGTTGCCCGATCAGTTTCTTCAGTTTGAGATCGCCACGCGTCGACAACACATCGAGCGTGAAGTCGTAGTGCCGTCCGATCCGAGACCACCCCGCCACGCGATGCGGCAGCAGCACGTTGGGGCCCAGCGGAGTATCGAGTTTCAGCAGACGGTCTTGTTGAAGCAATCCGCCCTGAAGTGCCCTCACAATATCTTGCGCGTCCATTCCCATCCCTTTATTACTTTTTGCTTACTTATTGTCATTAATATGACATGGGCTCTCCAGCGCGATTCTAACTGCACTCAGATCAGCATTGCATCAGGTTTACAAAACTTGGCATACCCGACCCGAAGCACCCCGGCTCGCGGGCCGCGGAGCCGACGGTTCACGAAGATCACCGATGGGTTAGCCGCGGATTTCACGGACAACCGACCGCTGGAGGAGCGCACCGGCCTCAGCGCGCGGGCGATGAGTCGCCGCTTCGTCGCCGAGTCAGGACTGATGGCATTTGCCAACGACATCAGCAAACATGGTTGCTACCGGCGTCGGAAAGAATTGCCGACGATGTACCGGTAACGACGATCGCACTTGATCTGGGGTACTGCAACGTCAGCACGTTTGTCGACAAGTTTTGGCATGCGCTGGGGACAACGGCAGGAAGATATATGGAGGCGAGTCGGCGAGTAAAAGGATAGGCGCGGCAATGAGCCGACATGGGGCCGCACCTCGAAAGGCAGACTCTCCGCGGGCCGAAACTGCCGGCCGCCGCTACGTCAATACGTGCCGTCGCCCTTCTCCGCGGCCTTGCCCCCCTTCCCCTTGAACTGCGCCGCCAGCCGCTCCGCGCTCCTCGCGAGCAGCGTCGTATCGACCCCGACCGCGACGAACAGCGCGCCCGCGTCCAGATAGCGTCGCGCGGCCGCCTCATCCGCGCTCAGAATGCCCGGCGCCTTGCCGGCCGCCTTGATCATCCGGATCGCGCCGTCGATCGCGGCCTGCACGACCGGGTGGCCCGGATTGCCGAGATGCCCGAGATCGGCGGCCAGGTCAGCCGGCCCGATGAACACGCCGTCGACGCCTTCGACCCGCGCGATCGCATCGATCGCATCGAGCCCCGCGCGTGTCTCGACCTGCACGAGCACGGCCATCTCGTCGTTCGCGCGATGCAGGTAGTCGCCCACACGATTCCACCGCGACGCGCGTGCCAGCGCACTGCCGACGCCGCGCATCCCGTGCGGCGGGTAACGCGTCGCGGCCACGGCCGCGCGCGCTTCGTCGGCGCTCTGCACCATCGGCACCAGCAGCGTCTGCACCCCGAGATCGAGCACCTGCTTGACGATCACCGGATCGTTCCACGGCACGCGCACGACCGGATGCGACGGATACGGCGCGATCGCCTGCAACTGCGCGAGGATCGTCGGCACCGTGTTCGGCGCATGCTCGCCGTCGATCAGCAACCAGTCGAATCCCGCGCCCGCGACGACCTCGGCGCTGTACGGATTCGCGAGCCCGAGCCACAGCCCGATCTGCGCGTAGCCGCGCGCGAGCGCGGCCTTGAAGACATTCGACGGAATCTGCATCGTTCGCTACCTCACTCGAAATGGCACTGGATCGTCCCGAGCGGGCCGTAGTCGACGCTGAACGTATCGCCCGGCCGCGCCGCACACGGCCGCGTGAACGACCCGCCGAGCACGATCTGCCCGGGTTCCAGCGCGACGCCGAAACGCGACAGCCGGTTCGCGAGCCACGCGACGCCGTTCGCCGGATGGTTCAGCACGCCGGCCGCGACGCCCGTTTCCTCGACCACGCCGTTGCGCGACATGATCGCCGCGACCCAGCGCAGGTCGACGTCCTGCGGCCGCACCGGCCGGCCGCCGATCACGACGCCCGCGTTCGCGGCGTTGTCGGCGATCGTGTCGAACACCTTGCGCGGCCGCTTCGTATCGGGGTCGATGGACTGGCTGCGCGCGTCGATGATCTCGAGCGCGGGCACGACGTAATCGACCGCGTCGTACACGTCGAAGATCGTGCAGTTCGGGCCCGAGAGCCGCTTGCCGAGCACGAACGCGAGTTCGACCTCGACGCGCGGCACGATGAAGCGGCCGGTCGGGATCGTGCCGCCGTCGTCGAAGAACATGTCGTCGAGCAGCGCGCCGTAATCGGGCTCGTCGATCTGCGACGTGTTCTGCATCGCCTTCGACGTGAGGCCGATCTTGTGCCCCTTCAGCGTGCGGCCTTCCGCGAGCTTGAGGGTCACCCACGCGCGCTGGATCGCATACGCGTCGTCGATCGTGATGTCGGGATGGTCGAGCGAGATCTGGCGGATCTGCGTGCGCTCGCGCTCGGCGTCGTGCAGACGCCGCGCGAGCTGGTCGATGAGGGCGGGTTCGAGCATGGTCGGATCGGGAATGGGGTTCAGCCGGCCCGCTTGTAGCGGGCGTGGATGTTGTTGTGCTTGTACGAGCCGCTTTCGCTGAACTCGGTCAGTTCCATCGACAGCGCGAGGTAGCGTTTCGCGTACAGCTCGGCGAAATGCGCCTTGATCGCATCGAACAGCGCATCGCACGCGGCCTTCTTCTGCGCGTCGGTACGCCCCGAGCCGATCTTCAGCGTCACGTGGACGAAGGCGTCGTCCTCCGTGCCGTCGGCGACGCAGTAGTCCTGCAGTTCGAGCGCGCGCGAGCGGATGCCGCCGGTCGGGAACACGCCGCCCTGCGCGATCAGCGTCGCGTTGATCGTGCGCAGCAGCGCGGGAATGCGCGCGTCGTCGCGGATGTTCGCGGTGTATTCGACGACGATGTGTGGCATGGCAAATCTCCGTTCGGATTCGATTGCTTGGCAGGCGGCAGCGCTCAGGCGAGCGGAAAGATCGCGTTGATCTGCCCGGTGCCCGAACTTGCGAAATAGTCGGTGACGATCTCGACGGGCTTGTCGTAACGATCCCAGCCGAGCAGCCCGAGCAGCATCGCCGTGTCGTGCATCCCGCCTTCGCCGTGGCAATGGAGGTTGTACTCGGGCAGCATCGCGCAGAAGGTCTTGAAGTCGCCCTGCTTCCACAGATCGACCACGCGCAGGTCGACCTGGCGGAAGAATTCGCGGCTGATCTGGTGGATCGATTCCTCGGGGCTGCCGTTGTCGTTGAAGCGGTGCGACAACGAGCCGCTCGCGAGGAACGCGACGTTCGAATCGCTCTTCTCGATCGCCTCGAGCAGCGCCTCGCCGAAGCGGCGGCTTTCGTCGAGCTGATGCCACATGCACCAGCCGGCGATCGACACGACCTTGAAATGCTGGTCGCCGTTCATGTAGCGCATCGGCACGAGCGTGCCGTATTCGAGTTCCAGGCTGTCGATCTCGTGCGCGCGCGTCGCGATGCCGCGCCCGGTGGCCGTCTCGGCGATCAGCCGGCCGAGCGCCGGGTTGCCCGGATACGCGTACGTCATGTCGCGGATGAAATGCGGCAGCTCGTTGCTCGTGTACGTGCCCGAGAACCGCGCGTTGCAGTTCACGTGATAACCGGCATTGACGAGCCAGTGCACGTCCGACACGACGATCGTGTCGACGCCGAGCGCGCGGCAGCGCTCGCCGATCAGTTGGTGGCCGCGGATCGCCGCCTCGCGGCAACCGTGATGCCTGCCGGGCAGTTCCGACAGATACATCGACGGCACGTGCGTGATCTTCGCGGCGAGGGACAGTTTGCCCATCGTTCAGTCTCCGTTTGGTTCGTTATCGCGGCGAAACGACCGTCACACGCCCCAGCGCGGGATGTGGTGCGAACCCATCGAGATGCACACGTTCTTGATCTCCGCGAACACCTCGAAACTGTACTCGCCGCCCTCGCGCCCGGTGCCCGACTCCTTCACGCCGCCGAACGGCTGGCGCAGGTCGCGCACGTTCTGACTGTTCACGAACACCATCCCGGCCTCGATCCCGCGTGCGAGACGATGCACCTTGCCGACGTCCTGCGTCCAGATATACGACGCAAGGCCATACGCGGTGTCGTTCGCGAGCCGCAGCCCTTCGTCTTCGTCCTCGAACGGAATGATGCAGGCGACCGGCCCGAAGATCTCTTCCTGCGCGATACGCATCCGGTTGTCGACGTCGGCGAACACGGTCGGGCGCACGAAGTTGCCGTTGCGCAGATGCGCGGGCAGCCCGGCCGGCTTGTCCGCGCCGCCCGCGACCACGCGCGCGCCTTCCTGCTCGCCGATGCGAATGTAGCCCGTCACCTTCTCCCAATGCTGGCGCGTGATCATCGCGCCGAGATTCGTGCCCGGATCGGCCGGGTCGCCGACCACCAGGTTGTTCGCGCGGCGCGCGAATTCCTGCACGAAGCGGTCGTAGATCGTGCGCTGCACGAAGATCCGCGAACCGGCGGTGCACCGTTCGCCGTTGATCGAGAAGATCGTGAACAGCGACGCGTCGAGCGCGCGGTCGAAATCGGCGTCGTCGAAGATCAGCACCGGCGACTTGCCGCCGAGCTCCATCGAATACTTCTTGAGGCCCGCGCGCTCCATGATCCGCTTGCCCGTCACGGTGCCGCCGGTGAACGACACCGCGCGCACGTCGGGATGGCGCACGAGCGCGTCGCCGGCCGTCGCGCCGTAGCCCTGCACGACGTTCAGCACGCCGGGCGGAATGCCGGCTTCGAGCGCGAGCCGGCCGAGCTGGTCGGCCGTCAGCGGCGACAGTTCCGACATCTTCAGCACGGCCGTATTGCCGAGCGCGAGGCACGGCGCCGTCTTCCACGTGGCCGTCATGAACGGCACGTTCCATGGCGACACCAGCGCGCACACGCCCACCGGCTGGTACAGCGTGTAGTTCAGCATCTGGTCGTCGACCGGATACGTGCGGCCGTTCATCTGCACGCACACTTCCGCGAAGAAATTGAAGTTCTCCGAAGCGCGCGGAATCAGCTGCTTGCTCGTCTGCGCGATCGGCAGGCCGGTGTCCTGCGTCTCCAGCGCCGCGAGCATCGGCACGTTCTTCTCGATCAGCTCGCCGAGCTTGCGCATCAGCTTCGCGCGCGCCTTCGCGGGCGTGTTCGCCCATTTCGGGAACGCCGCCTTCGCCGCGCGCACGGCCGCGTCGACCTCGGCCTCGCCGCCCGACGCGACGTCGGTGATGACGTCGCCCGTCGCGGGGTTCAGCGTCGTGAAGGTCTCGCGGCTCTCGACTTCGCGGCCGTCGATCCAGTGCTTGATGGTCATGTGCTCTCCTTGGGCGACGGGCTCAGCCGGCGCGATAGTAGTCTGCTTCGCCGACGATCGTGTTCACGAGCCGGCCAATCCCTTCGATCTCGGTCACGACCTCGTCGCCCGGCTGCGTGTCCGCCAGCCCCTCGGGCGTGCCGGTCAGGATCAGGTCGCCCGGCGCGAGCGTCATGAAGCCGCTGATGTGCTCGATCAGCGCCGGCACGTCGAAGATCATGTCGCGCGTGCTGCCGCGCTGCGTCTCGTGGCCGTTCACGGTCGTGCGCAGCATCAGGTCGCCCGCGTCGCCGATCTCGTCGCGGCTGACGAACCACGGCCCGAGCGGCGTGCAGGTATCGCGGTTCTTCACGCGCAGGTTCGGGCGATAGTAGTTCTCGAGATAGTCGCGGATCGCGTAGTCGTTCGCGACCGTGTAGCCGGCCACGTAGTCGACGGCCTGCGCACGGCTCACGTTGCGCGCGGGCCGGCCGATCACGACGGCCAGTTCGCACTCGTAGTGCATGTGCGTCGCATCCGCCGGGCGCACGGTGCGCGACCGGTGGCCGATGAACGTGTTCGGTCCCTTCAGGAAGATCAGCGGCTCGCTCGGCGCCTTGAACGCGAGTTCCTTCGCGTGGTCGGCGTAGTTGAGGCCGAGCGCGAACGTCGTGCGCGGCGCGACGGGCGGCAGCCACGCCACCGCCTCCTCGGCGACCACGCGCCCCGTATCGAGGCGGATCGTGCCGTCGCCGGCCGGTTCGGCCGCATGCAGTGCGCCGTTGTAGATCACGCGCGCCGTCTTCATCGTGCTTCCTCCGCAATCAGCGTATGCCGCAGCGTGCCGATCCCGGCGGCCGAAATCTCGATCGTGCTGCCCGCGCGGGCGCGCGGTGCGCCGCCCGCGACGCCGAGCAACAGCACGTCGCCCGCGTCGAACGACATGAACGCGGTCACATCGGCGATCAGTTCGCGCACCGGGCGGATCAGCGTGGCGGTCGACGCGGACACCACCAGTTCGCCGTCGATCCGCACCGTCAGGCCGATCGCGTCGACGTCGCCGAGCGCGGCGGCCGGCCCGATGGCCGGGCCCATCGGGCAGAAGCCGTCACGGCACTTGAAGCGCACGGCCGGGCGGTAGTAATCGGGGTGCGGCACCGACACGTCGCTCGCGAGCGTGAAGCCGTGCACGTAGTCGAGCGCCTGCGCGGCCGGCACGCGCGTCGCGCGCCGGGCGAACACGACGGCCACCGACGCGCCGATTTCCAGCGCGTCGACGCCGGCCGGCACGACGACGGCGGCGCCGTCGCCCGCATGCGTGTTGGCGGGTTTGATGTACAGGATCGGCGCCTGCGGCGGGCGGCCGTAAGGCGGCGCGTTCACGGCGTCGCCGAGCGCGTCGAGCGCGACGCGCTCGTTGAGCAGTGCGCCATAGACGGTACCGATGGCGACCGGCAACGGCGGCGCCGCGGCGGTCGTGCAAGACAGCTCCATGCGTCATTCCCCTGCCGCGCGTCGCGGCGCATCGTCAATAGTTAATATCTTAAGTAAACAATCGAACGCTGGCAACCTCGATTACCCTGATACGCGAAATCCATCTCCTTCGGCTGTTAAGATTGATACGTCCCCGTCCTTTACCCACCCCGATGAACCGTACGCTCGACCATCGCAACCTGGCCATGCTGCTGCTCGAGGCCCGCGAAACGCTGATGGGTCTGTTTCGCCCCATTCTCAAGGAATTCGCGTTGACCGAACAGCAATGGCGGATCATCCGCGTGCTCGACGGCGAACCGGCGCAGGCGCTCGAGGCGGGACAGATCGCCAGGCGCTGCTGCATCCTGAGCCCGAGCCTCACCGGCGTGCTGGAACGGATGGAGCGCGACGGCCTGATCACGCGCACGCGCGCGCAGGAAGATCAGCGCCGGCTGCTGGTCAGCCTGACGCCGCAAAGCAGGAAGCTGGTGACGGAGATCGGTCCGCGCATCGACGAGCAATACCGGCAACTCGAGTCGCGCTTCGGCGAGGACGGCCTCGAAGACATCTACCGCGCGCTCGACCGGCTCATCGAACTCGGCGGCAACGCATAAGGAAAGCGCCCGCTCCCGCCGCGCGCGGGAACGGGCGCGGTGCGGCGCGGGCAGTCAGTGCAACGCGCCGCGCATCAACTCGGTCACGGCCACGCCGCGCGACGTGCGCATGCACTCCTCGACGTAATCGATGAACGGCAACGGCTCGAAATCGATTTCGTCGCGCACGCGACGGTTGTCGAACACGCGATCGACCGTCGCGAATTCCCCGCAGCGCTGCAATGCACGGCCGATCACGCGCTCAAGTGCCGGATCGGCCCGCCCGAGCACGTCTCGCACCACGAGCGGCAGTTCCGCCGGCGCACACGCGGCGTAGCGCGGCGCACCCGTCATCCCCGCCGCCTCGTCCATCGCCCGCACGATCTGCGCGACCTGCGGCGCCTCGTCGCCGGCCGACACGTGATAGACGTCGTGGGCGAGCGTCGGCTTCACGGCCAGCAGCATCGTCGCGCGCGCCACGTCGTCCACCGACACGATGTCGATGCGCGTCATCGGCCGCGCGGTGAAGCGACGCGCGGCATGCGCGAGCCGGAACATCCAGAACGAATTCGGCGCGGGCCGCGTGCCGAGCACCGTATGACCGACCACATGCGACGGCCGCACGACGACGAGCGGCAGCCCGAGCGCGCGCAGGCGCTGTTCGGTTTCGGCCTTCGCGTGCAGATAATCGGCCGCGAGCACCGCACCCGGCAGGCCTTCGTCGTCGTGCGCCGGGTCGTTCGCCGCAGCGCCCGCCGCCTGTTCCTGCACGATCCCGCCGCGGCCCGCGTGCGCATAGGCCGTGCCGACGTACACGAAACGCTGCAGGCGCGGCGCGCGCGCGAAGCGTTCGGCGAAATGCACCGCATCGGCGATGTCGGCCTGCAGATGCGCGCCGTCGGCCGGCGACGCATGGCCGGCGCAGTGAATCACGTGCGTCGCCCCGGCGAGGCGTGGCGCATCGGCGCCGTGCCACACGTCGCCGAGCGCGCCGACGATCACGTTCGCATCGGTCAGGCGCGACGCCCAGTACGGCGCAAGCCCCGCGCGCAGCGCCGCCTCGCGCAGCCGCGCGACGGCGTGGCCGCGATCCTGCGCGCGCACGACGCACACGATGCGTTCGAGCAGCCCTGCATTGACGAGCGCCGTCAGCACGGTACTGCCGATGAAGCCGGTTGCGCCGGTCAGCACCAGGCGCCCGACGTTCGCCGCCGCGACCGGTGCGCTGGCCGGCGACACGAGGCTCGTCCGCCAGTTGAGCGACAACGCGGTTTTCCAGATCAGCACGATAGTCTCCTTCGAAGAATCGGCCGGGCGGCGCGGTGCCCGCGGTTGCGGGCCGCGCACGGCTCACGGCCGGGCCGGGGCTGACGCGGCCCCGGCAGTCCCGATCGGGCGTGCGGCCTGCGATCGCGTCGATCGCTCTCTGGCACGAGATGGCGGCAGCCGCCGCGGACGGGCGTCCGCGGCACAGGATCGGGACCTTCCCAGTGTGGGGCCCGACCGAATGCAAGTCTGTCCCGAAAGTTTCGTGAAAGTGTGCCGATTTGTACGCGATTGTCGGAGTGTGTCGTGCCGGACCCGCCGTCTGCACGACGAAACGTCCGCCCGGTCGGTCTCCCGACTGCGCCATGTCGCATCCGTCGGCACCGTTTCGGTGGCCGGTCGCGCGCGACAGATCGACGCGCCCCGCGCGCGGGTCATCCCATCTCCCGACCGCCTTCGACGCGCCTCTCGACACCGCGATCCCCGCTAACGCCCGTGATGGCAAGTACCGCCGAAACGACCATGAATCGTCAGACGTCGTTCCATCTGAAACCGGAATGAACTCAATAAGGATTGTTTGAGGATTATCACTTGCGTTTCACACCAGTCTATCTAGACTGATCAAGTCAAAACGGTCGAATGCGTCAATTTTTCAGGAGACGATCACAATGCGCCTCACCATTCGGATTAATGGCAGCGAATCGGCAACCCGGCACGCTTTCGCGGTTCTATGGGTCGATACCGACGAGGGACTGTGGTCGCGCGAGGCACATCAGGGCATCGATCTCCCTGCCTGGGGCAAGGTCCGCGACGTCGAGGGCGCGATGGCGCTCTGCGCGGCCGATGGCGGCAACGCCGTGTGCCAGTTGAAGGGGCTGTCGTTCGGCGCGACGCAGCGCGAACAGGGCCCTGCCGTCCTCGCCGGCGACCACGCCGGTGCATGGCGGCTGCAGGCGGTCGATCGCTGCACGACCCAGCCGGAATACCGGGAATTCATTTCCGTTGCCCGATAGCATTCATCGAGGTAAATCGTCTGCGGTTTTCGGGTTTATTCCGGTGCCAGTGATATTCATTTCGATATTCATGATTATCGACGCCCCCTTTCGGGGCGTTTCTCATTTTCGGGCATAAAGAAATAATCGAGGCCCGGGCAATTGATCGCGCTGCGTCGGCGGTCGCGCTCGACCGGCACCCGAATCCGCCTACCCGGATCGCCCCCCCTGCCGAGCATCCCCCCGTTGCCTGCCGTGACGTCGGCCGCCCGCTTTCGTCGTGCTTTTTTGCTGCCTTCGTTTTTCATGTCCGGCCAAGTCGCCGTTTTGACGTTTTTTCACGGGGCCGGAACACACTTTCCCCACACGACGTTTACTCATTTATTACAATCGCATTATCCAGACTGATTTGCCGCCGACGGGCGGCCCGAACCGGCCATTGCATGAGCGTGAAAAAGAAGACCCACCCCGCCGATCCGTACGCGGCCGCGACCAAGAATCCGATGCTCGCGTCGCGCCTGCCGATGTGGCGCTCGAGGTTGATCGTGATCGTCGTGTTCCTCGCGTTCGCCGCGCTGATCGCGCGGGCCTTCTGGGTGCAGGTCGCGAACCAGGATTTCTATGTCGGACAGGGCCAGAAGCGCTACCAGCGCACGATCGAGCTCGACGCGATGCGCGGTCGCATCGTCGACCGCAACGGCGCGATGCTCGCGGTCAGCCTGTCGACCTATGAAATCTGGGCGAACCCGAAACAGGTCGCCGATACCGACTACCCGCAGATCGCCAAGCTGCTCGACATGCCGCTCGTCGAGGTGAAGCGGCGTCTGGGCAACGAGAAGACCTTCGTGCTGCTCAAGCGGCAGGTGGACGCCGATACCGCGGGCCGCCTCGACAAGCTCGCGATCGACGGCATCACGCAGATCGCCGATTCGAAGCGCTTCTATCCGGAAGGCGAATCGGCCGCGCACGTGGTCGGCTTCACGAACGTCGAGGACAAGGGCCAGGAAGGCGTCGAACTCGCGGCGAATGCACGCCTGCAAGGCACGTCGGGGCAACGCGAGGTGATCCGCGATCGGCTCGGCCGCATCGTGTCGGATACGCGCCCGCTCGTCCCCGCGCAGCACGGCGCGACGATCGAGCTGACGATCGATCGCCGCATCCAGCAGCTCGCGTACAGCCAGCTCAAGGCCGCCGTGATCGAGAACAACGCGGTGGCAGGCAGCGTCGTCGTGCTCGACGCGCAGAACGGCGAGATCCTCGCGCTCGCGAACTACCCGACCTTCGACCCGAACGATCGTGCCCGCCTGACCGGCCAGCAGTTGCGCAACCGCGCGGTGATCGACACGTTCGAACCGGGCTCGACGATCAAGCCGCTCGTCGTCGCGCTGTCGATCGACGAACGCAAGGTCACGCCGAACACGATCATCAACACGTCGCCCGGCACCTACAAGATCGGCCCGGCCGTGATTCACGACACGTCGAACCACGGGTCGCTGACGGTTTCGCAGGCGCTGCAGAAGTCGAGCAACGTCGCGCTCGCGAAGCTCGCGCTGAACCTGCCCGCCGAAACGATCTGGAACAAGTACCAGGAGTACGGGATCGGCCGCGCGCCGGAACTGACGTTCCCGGGCGTGGCGTCGGGCCGGCTGCGCGGCTACAAGCGCTGGCGGCCGATCGAGCAGGCGACGATGGCTTACGGCTACGGCCTGTCGATGTCGCTGCTGCAGATCGCGCAGACCTACACGGCTTATGCGGGCGACGGCACGCTGCACCCGGTGTCGCTGCTGAAGAACGGCACCGATCAGCAGACGATCGACGCGCATCGCGGCCACCGCGTGACGTCGCCGCAAACGGCCGCGTCGATCCGCTCGATGCTCGAGATGGCGGTCGGCGAAGGCGGTACGGGGCGCCGCGCGCGCGTCGACGGCTACCGGATCGGCGGCAAGACCGGTACCGCGCGCAAGCAGGTCGGCGCGACCTATGCAAAGGGCAAGTACCGCGCGCTGTTCGCGGGGATGGCGCCGATGAGCAACCCGCGCCTGATCGTCGCCGTGATGATCGACGAGCCGCGCGGCAAGGGCTACTACGGCGGCACGGTGGCCGGCCCGGTGTTCGCGTCGGTCACGAGCGGCTCGCTGCAATTGCTCGGCGTACCGCCCGATGCGCCGGTCGAGCCCGAGAAGAATGCGCCGGCAAAAGCGGCTGCGCCGCAGAAGACGGTAGCCGCGCCGAAGGCCTCGCCGGCCCGGACGGCTGCCGCGCGGAAACCATCCGCGCCGCTCGAGACGGCCGCACGATCCGGCACGGCCGCGCCGGCGAAGGCTGCCGCAGGCTGACGTCGCCGTCCGGGCGATGCCGGATGCGCGTCGCCCTTCCCTGCTTTCATCCCACGTTCCAGGAACGCCCCGCATCATTTGAGGGTTCCGCCGCGTTCTCCTGCAATTTTTGCGCGCCGCAGGCGGCCTTGCCGGTGCGCCCGACTACAACATCCGGCCTACAGCGCGGCCAAGGCCGGGCTGATCAGCGACACGAAATCGCTGGCGATCGAATAGGGCCGCGACGGCGCGCGCGCGAACATCGTGCTGCCCGGCACGGTGAAGACACCCGCGTGGGAAGCGCACGTGCGGCGCAATCCGCAGGTGTTCGAGCAATCGAGAAAGGGGTATCCGCCCGACGATTTCGCGACGCCCGACGACGTCGCGCTGGCCGCGCCGTTCCTGAGTTCGCCGACCGCTCGGATCATCACCGGCGTCGCGCTGCCGGTGGACGGCGGCCTTCTGGCCGGCAATCGCGTGGTGATGGCGCGGGAACCGACGCTCGAGACGTTCTACTGACACCGAAGCCCCCCGGGCCGCCGCGCGCTGCCCGGTGCGCGGCGCGATGCCGCGCGCCGTCAATGCGCGGCCGCGACCGGCTTCACCATCCGGCCGAGCACGTGCTCGGTCATCCCGCGCGCGAGTTCGGTCTCGCCCATGAACACGGTGCCGACACCCTCGCTGGACAGCAGCGCGGCCTCGTCGCCGCTGTTGGTGCACAGCACGACCTCGAGCGTCGGGTTGAGCGTGCGCGAGATCTCGACGATCTGCCGCACGTCGAACACGTCGGGCAGCGTGACGACCAGCATCCCGGCCCGCGCGATATGCGCCTGCACGAGCACGATCGGCTCGATCGCGTCGCCCGACACGGCCGCGATGCCGTCCGCGCGCAGCTTCTCGACGAGTTCGCGATTCTGCTCGACGACGACATAGGCAATCCCGCGCTCGTCCAGCGCATGCGCGATCCGCGTGCCGACCTTGCCGTAGCCGACGATCACGACCTGCCCGGTCAAGTGGGTCTGCGGCGTCGACATCGGCAGCGCGGCGAGCGGATCGTCGCGCGCCTCGAGCTTGCGCGCGAACGCCGAATGCTTGCGGATCCACACGAGCGCCGGGTCGATCATCGCGAACAGCAGCGTGTTCATCGCGATCGAAATCAGCGCGACCGCGAGGATCAGGCTCTGCCCCTCGGCCGACAAGAGCCCGAGCGCACGCCCGAGCCCCGCGAGAATGAACGAGAATTCGCCGATCTGCGCGAGGCCCGCGCCGACCGTCAGCGCGGTGTTCAGCGGATAGCGGAACGCGATCACGAGCGCGACGGCCGCGAGCGTCTTGCCGACCAGCACGATCGCCGCGACCTCGATCACGTGCAGCGGCTCCTCGAGCAGCACCTTCGGGTCGAACAGCATGCCGACCGAGATGAAGAACAACACCGAGAACGCGTCGCGCAGCGGCAAGGTCTCATCGGCCGCGCGCCGACTGAATTCCGACTCGCGCATCATCATCCCGGCGAAGAACGCGCCGAGCGCGAACGACACGTCGAACAGCTTCGCCGCGCCGAACGCGATCCCGACCGCGGCCGCGATCATGCACAGCGTGAACAGCTCGCGCGAGCCGGTGCGCGCGACGAGCCACAGAATGCGCGGAAACACGCGCTTGCCGACCACCAGCATCAGCGCGATGAACGCCGCGACCTTCAGCATCGTGACGCCGAGCGTGCCCCACACGCTGCCGCCCGCCGCATGCGTATCGCCGGGCGGCGTGCCGCCGAGCAGCCCCGCGACGGGCGGCAGCAGCACCAGCACGAGCACCATCACGAGATCCTCGACGACCAGCCAGCCGACCGCGATGCGCCCGTTGACCGTCTCGACGAGCCCGCGCCCTTCCAGCGCGCGCAGCAGCACGACGGTACTCGCGACCGACAAGGCGAGCCCGAACACGAGCGCCGCGCCGAGGCTCCAGCCCCACGTGAGCGCGAGCCCGCCGCCGAGCAGGGTCGCGACGGTAATCTGGACGACCGCGCCCGGCAGCGCGATCTTGCGCACCGCGAGCAGATCGCCGAGCGAAAAATGCAGGCCGACGCCGAACATCAGCAGCATGACGCCCACTTCCGCAAGCTGCTGCGCGAGCGACAGGTCGCCGACGAAACCGGGCGTGCCGGGGCCGATCACGATCCCGGCAAGCAGATAGCCGACCAGCGGCGGCATTTTCAGCAGCGACGCGAGGTAACCGAAGATCATCGCGAGACCGAAACCGGCCGCGAGCAACGCAATCAGGCTGACGTCATGAGGCATCCCCCCTCCCAAGCTCTTGTAACTATTTAGTAAGGTTCAAGAGTGAAAGGATAAGGGATGAGGCGGAAGAATGGCGCGCGGCCGCGAAAAATTCACGCTGCCGCGCGCTTTTGCGGGGTGCAACCCCGGCGAAACGACGGGCGCCGCACGTCGCGGCCGGCGCCCTGAAACGGGTCGAACCGGCGGGGCCGGCGCCCCGCCGCCCGCGTCAGCGCGACGCTTGCGGGAACCGCGCGCCCGGCGGCGGCTCCGGCCGCGTCGACGGCACGCTCTTGCGCACCTTCGCGACTTGCGCGGCCGTCACCGGCGCCCCCGTGTTGCCCCAGCTCGTGCGCACGAAGTTCGACACGTCGGCGACTTCCTGGTCCGACAGGCGCCAGCCGAACGGCGGCATCGTGAAGGTCGACGGCGCGGTGCGCGTCCCCTCCAGCGCGCTGCCTTCCAGCACGACGTGGATCAGCGAGGTCGGATCGTCCCCCTGCACGACCGGGTTGCCGGCCAGCGCCGGGAACACGCGCGTGTAGCCGTGGCCGTCGCTGCGGTGGCAGGCCATGCAGTTGTCGCGATAGACGGCCGCGCCCGGCTTGCTCGCGTCGCCCGTCTGCAGCGCCTTCGCGGCGGCCGCGTCGTATACGTGCGGCTGCTCGCCCTGCACGCGCGGCGGCAGCGTCTTCAGGTAGCGCGCGATCGCGTTCAGGTCGTCGTCGGTCATGTGCTGCATGCTGTGGCCGACCACGTCCGTCATCCCGCCGAACGCGGCCGTGCGCAGCGTGCGGCCCGTCTTCAGGAACTGCACGATCTCGGCTTCGTTCCACGTCCCCAGGCCCGTGCGCGGCTCGCCGCGCAGGCTCGTCGGCACCCAGCCGTCGATCGCCGCGCCGCCGGCCAGGAAGTCAGGGCCGTCCGCATCGGTCAGCCCGCGCTCCTGCATCGTCGGCGCGCGCGGCGTGTGGCACGCGCCGCAGTGGCCGAGGCCCTGTACGAGATACGCGCCGCGCGCGACCACCGGATCGGTGTACGGCGCCGCATCGAACGGCTTCGGCGCCGGCGCGAACAGCTTGCGCCAGATCCCGAGCGGCCAGCGCATCGACAGCGGCCACACGATGTCGACCGCGCGGTTCTCGTGCTCGACGGGCGCGACGCCGTGCATGAAGTACGCGTACAGCGCCTTCATGTCGTCGTCGGTCAGGCGCGAATACGACGGGAACGGCATGGCCGGATACATCGTGTCGCCGTTCTTGCGCACGCCCTCGCGCACCGCGCGCGTGAAGTCCTCGTAAGTCCAGCCGCCGAGACCCGTCTTCGGGTCCGGCGTGATGTTCGTCGAGTAGATGCCGCCGATCGGCGTGTCGAACTTCAGCCCGCCGGCGAACGGCTTGCCGCCGCTCGCGGTGTGGCATGCGATACAGTCGCCGGCGCGCGCGAGGTATTCGCCGCGCTTGACCAGGCTCGCGTCGGCCGACCGGGCCACCGGTGCAGCCGCCGGGCCGGAAGCCGCGGCGGGCGCCGCCGGTTGCGCGACGGCCGTCGTGCCGGCGAGGCCGAACACGGCCCAGCTCGCCGCGGCCGCCAGGGCACGCGACCACGAGGACATGCGGCGCGTGGCGAGGGAATTCATCGTCCTCTTCATACGGTCACCAGCGGGGCAGGATTTTTCAGGTATTGCTCGCGGATCGCGCGTGCCGACCAGTAGGCCAGCGCCGCGATGATCCCGGTCGGGTTGTAGCCGATGCCCTGCGGCAGCGCGGACGCGCCCATCACGAACACGTTGTGCACGTCCCAGCACTGCAGGTAGCGGTTCAGCACGCTCGTCTTCGGGTCGGTGCCCATGATCGCGCCGCCGACGAGGTGGGTCGTCTGGTAGGCGCGCGAATCGAAGTGCTTGCCGAACTCGCGCGTCGACACGCTGATCGCCTTCGGCCCCATCGCTTCCGCGATCTTCTTCATCTGCCCGGTCACGTATTGCGCCATCTTGATGTCGTTGTCCTTCCAGTCGAACGTCATCCGCAACAGCGGCTGACCGTACGAATCGCGATAGGTCGGGTCGAGGTCGAGATACACGTCGCGGTACGACATGTTGGTGCCGTGCGCGTCCATCGAGATCGTGTGCGCGTAGTTGTCCTTGACGGCCTTCTTCCACGCGGAACCCCACTGCGGCGTGCCGGGCGGCGTCGCGATGCCGCTGATCGGCTTCACGCCGGCCTGGTTCACCCACAGCGGCGAACCGCCGACGAAGCCGAGCGGGCCGTGGTCGAAGTTGTCCGCGTTGAAATCGTCCACCGCGACGCCGTTGCCGCCCGCGCCGATGAACGGATTCGTGTAGGTGTCCTTGTCGAAAAACGCCTTGATCGTCGACAGGTTCTGGTACGCGAAATTGCGGCCCACGACACCCTCGCCCGAGACCGGATCGTACGGCTTGCCGATGCCCGACAGCAGCAGCAGGTGCACGTTGTGATACTGGAACGCGGCCACGATCACGAGATCGGCCGGCTGGTGCACTTCGCGCCCGGCCGGATCGACGTAGGTCACGCCGGTCGCGCGCTTCTTCGTGTCGTCGAGGTCGACGCGCAGCACGTGGCACTTCGAGCGCAGCTCGAAGTTCGGCGCCTGCTTCAGCGCGGGCAGGATGTTCAGGTTCGGCGACGCCTTCGAGTACATGTAGCACGCGTAACCGCTGCAGTAGCCGCAGAAGTTGCACGGGCCCATCTGCACGCCGTACGGGTTCGTGTACGGGCCCGACGTGTTCGCCGACGGCAGCCGGTACGGATGCAGGCCGAGCGACTTGGCGGCGTCGAAGAAGCGCTGCGCCGAATACGTATTGAGCTGCGCGGGCAGCGGGAAGTTGTCGCTGCGGTTCGCCTCGAACACGTTGCCGTCGCCGACCACCTTGCCGCCGACCTTGTACGCCTGCCCCGACGTGCCGAACACCTTCTCGGCGAAGTCGAAATGCGGCTCGAGCTCGTCGTAGGTCACGCCCGTATCCTGGATCGTCATCCCTTCGGGGATGAACTTCCGGCCGTAGCGCTCTTCATAGTGGCTGCGCAGGCGCAGCTCTTCCGGCGTGATCCGGAAATGCACGCCCGACCAGTGCAGCCCCGCGCCGCCGACGCCTTCGCCCGGCAGGAACGCGGCGAGCTGCCGGTACGGCAGCGCGGTGTCCTGCAGGCCGTGGCGGATCGACACGGTCGTCTTCGACAGGTCGAGGAACAGCTTCTTGCGGATGTTGTACGTCAACTCGTCGATCGTGTTCGGATACGCGCCGTCCGGGTACGTATCGCGATATTCGCCGCGCTCGAGCGCGACGACCTTCAGGCCCGCTTCGGTCAGTTCCTTCGCGAGAATCGCACCGGTCCAGCCGAAGCCGACGATCACCGCATCGACATGCGGCTTTTTCTCTGCGGCCATCAGCTGCGCTCCCCGTTGATCGAGACGGGCCCGTACGGATAGGGCTTGCCGCTCTGGTTGACGAAATCCATGAAGTCCGCGCGTGCGCCCGGAAAGCCGATCATCTTCCACGCGGCCATGTCGTGATTGCCGCCGTGCACCGGATCGCAGAAGTAACCTTCGCGCGTGTTCTGCAGCAACTGGCCGAAGAACACGCCGGGCGGGACGTCGTCGATCTGCGCGGCGCCCTTCTCCAGCGCGCCGAGCACGGTGTCGCGCGTCGGTGCGTCGAGATCCGCGAACGCCTTGCCGTGCGCCTTTTCGCAATAACGGTTGACGGCCGCGATGCCGAGCCGGTAGATGTCGCGGGGCACCAGCTTCAACTGGTAACCCAGCTCGGGCACGCCCTGCTGGAACGGCCCCTGCATGTACCACGTCGCGCCGTGCGCATACGGCGTCTCCATCTGGCGGTCGATGAATTCGGGCACGCCCGATTCGAGCGCGCCGGGGCCTTCGGCGTCGGCCGGGACGAGCCGGTCGACGGCGGCCTGGACGAACGCCCACTCCTTCGCATCGAAGAAGGTCGGCTTGTACGGGGCGCGCTCGGCGCTGGACGATGCGGCGGGCGCGCTGCCGGCCGTCGTCGCGGACGGCGACGACGAGCGCAGGTCGCAGCCGGCGACCGACGCGATCGGCACGAGCGCGACCGACGTGCGCAGGAAACGGCGGCGCGAGTTGGGTTTGTCAGGTGGCGTGGACATGGTCGGATGTTGATCGTTGGGGATCGGCGCCGGCCACGCGCATTCCGCATGCCGCGTGGCCGGCCGGAAGCCGTGCCGCATGCGGCTGGCCGTCCTGTTCTTCATATGTTGCGAACAACCTCGATGCGGGCAACGGCCGCGCGATACACGGTGACGCCTTCATGCGGCCGCGCGTCGCGCCGGCGACGGCGGCGCGCTGCACGGATCGACCTCTTAACGGGCCCTATCGTCAGACAAATAGCGGCCTTTCGACCGGCATCTGCTGCCATCGCCATGACCCTTGTTCAACTTAGGCGCCGCGTTTGCCGACGGCAAGCGCAACGTGCACGACCCTCTTTAGGGCCCGGCGACGAGTGCGGCGAATTATAGCTGGAACCGGTTCCATTGCTACAGGGTTCGATGCAATTCAATGCATCGAAAATCGCAACAATTGAAAAATCTGAAAACCGGAATGCGCAAGGATGCGCGCGATCGCAGGTGGATGAAGGGGGCAGGCAGGCGTTCGTTGCCTGGAGGACGTACCCGGAGAGCTGTCTCTTTCCAGCCACGCGGCACCACGCGACGGCGCCGGAGCGCGCCGTACCCTGGTAGCCTCCGCCTCTCATGAATACCCGGAAAAACAAATCGCTGGCGCCCGATTCGACCAGCATCAGCAAATATCTGAGCTACCTGCTACGCCACGAGCCGCAGGCGATCGGCCTGCAACTCGATGCGCAAGGCTGGGCCGATATCGGTCGGTTGATTGCCGGCGCCGCCCGTCACGGACACCGGCTCGATCGCGCGACGATCGAAAGCGTCTGTGCAACCAGCGACAAGCAGCGCTTCGCGCTTTCCGACGACGGTCAGCGCATTCGCGCGGTGCAGGGCCATTCGACGCCCGTCGTGCAGCGGCGTTATCCGGCCGCGCAGCCGCCCGAGCGCCTCTATCACGGCACGGCGACGCGCTTCCTCGATTCGATTCGTGCGCAAGGACTGAAACCCGGCGCCCGGCATCACGTGCACCTGTCGGCCGACATCGGGACGGCACGGGCGGTTGGCGCGCGCTACGGCGTGCCGGTGATTCTCGAGGTCGGCGCGCAGCGCATGCACCGGCAGGGCCGCACGTTCTTCATTGCCGAAAACGGCGTCTGGCTGACCGACGCCGTGCCGGCCGAATGCCTTGCGCCGATCGATGCGCCCGCGGGTTGAACCGCCCGCCGCTCACCGCGGCCAGAACATCGACGCGATGGACAGCGCCAGCGCCGCGCACAGCGGCGAGTAATACAGCGAGTCCATCCGTGCGAAACGCGACCCGCGAATGCGCTTGAAGAAGCCGACGTAGCGGAAATCGCCGACGGCGCGCACCGCGAAGATCAGTGCGAGCGCAACGACCGCGAACGCGATCGTGCCGGGATACGCGTTACGCCCCAGCCAGCCGGCACGCGCGGCCACCACGCATGCGCCGCCCAGCAGCGCCGCCGCGACGGCAAGCGTGCCGATCGCGGTCGGCCGCAGCAGCGGCACGCCATCCAGTTCCGGAATCGCCGCACGCTTGCCGCGCCGCCCGCCCAACGCCCAGTAGACGTGTACGAGCGCGATCGCGCAAAGCGTCGGCACGCTGAAATACGCGCCGGTCATGTCGTTCGTGTCCTTGTCTCGTTGTTCTGCCGGAAGGGTTCCGGCGCGCGGCCCCGGCCCGCGCCACGCATGACGATACCGAAACCCGGCGACGCGTGCATTGCGACCTGCGGTCGCAACCCGTGGCAGCACGTGGTGCGATGCAGTGCGCGTGCCAGTCGCCCGGGCCGGCCGCTTGACTTCCCTTCGCGCGCTACTACCCTGTTATTCCAGTACCGCGGTCGGCACGCCGCAGCATCGTACCGACCGCACGACAACGATAACGAAGGCCATGGAGGCGACTCATGCTGATCGGTGTGCCGAAGGAGATCAAGAACCAAGAATATCGCGTCGGCCTCACGCCGGCCGGCGCGCACGAACTCACGCGGCACGGCCATCGCGTGCTCGTGCAGCGCGGCGCGGGCACCGCGATCGGCCTGCTCGACGACGACTACACCGCCGCCAGCGCATCGCTCTGCGACGGCGCCGACGAAGTCTTCGCGCGCGCCGACATGATCATCAAGGTCAAGGAGCCGCAGCCGGCCGAATGCGCGATGCTGCGACGCGGCCAGATCCTCTACGCGTACCTGCATCTCGCGCCCGATCCCGACCAGGCGGCCGCGCTCGTGAAATCCGGCGCGGTCTGCATCGCGTATGAAACCGTGACGGGCCCCGGCGGCGGCCTGCCGCTGCTCGCGCCGATGAGCGAGGTGGCCGGACGCATGTCGATCCAGGTCGCGGCAACCCACCTCGAAAGCCCGCGCGGCGGCCGCGGCCTGCTGATGGCCGGCGTGCCCGGCGTGCCGGCCGCGCACGTCGTCGTGCTCGGCGCGGGTGTCGTGGGCACCGGCGCGCTGCAGATGGCGGTCGGCCTCGGCGCACGCGTCACCGTGCTCGACAACAACGTCAACCGGTTGCGCCAGCTCGACCTCGTGTTCGCCAACCGGATTTCGACCGTCTGCTCGAATGCGCATACGGTCGACGCAGCCGTGCGCGACGCCGACGTCGTGATCGGTGCGGTGCTCGTGCCGGGCGCACCGGCGCCGCGCCTCGTCACGCGCGACATGATCGCGACGATGCGCAAGGGTGCCGTCGTCGTCGACGTCGCGATCGACCAGGGCGGCTGCTTCGAGACCTCGCATGCGACGACGCATGCCGACCCGACCTTCGTCGTCGACGGCGTCGTGCACTACTGCGTCGCGAACATGCCCGGCGCGGTCGCGCGCACGTCGACCTTCGCGCTGAACAACGCGACGCTCGGGCATGCGCTCGCGCTCGCCGACAAGGGCTGGAAGCAGGCGATGACCGACGATCCGCATCTGCGCGCGGGCCTGAACGTCTGCGACGGGCACATCACGTACGAAGCGGTCGCGCTGGCGCTCGGCCTGCCCTATGTGCCGGCGACCGGCATGCTCGCGTGACCGTGCCGGAATGACATGAACGCACGGCGGGCAGCATGCGTTGCCGCCCGCGTTCATCCCCCCCTCGACCGGCTCCGCTTCGTCCCGCCGCCCTCGCCCATCGTCCGTGCCAGCAGCGGCCGCAGTTGCGCGAGCGTGCACGTGTTCAGCACATCCTGCCGCGTGAGCCAGCCGCGTCGCGCCTGATCGATGCCGTACGCGAGATTGTCGAATTCGTCCGTGCCGTACGCATCGGAACCGATCGCGACCCGCACGCCGGCCCGCGCGGCCTCGCGGCACCAGATGTCGGGCAAATCGAGCCGCCGCGGCTGTGCATCGAGTTCGACGAAGCAGCCGCGCGCCGCGGCCTGGGCAATCACGCGCGGCACGTCGAGTTCGACTGCCTCGCGTTCGCCGAGCATGCGGCCGGTCGGGTGCGCGAGAATCGTGAAATGCGGGTGGTCCATCGCGCGCAGCAGGCGATCGGTCTGTGCCTGGCGCGGCAAGTCGAAGTGATCGCGGACGGCTCCGACCACGAGATCGAGCCGGCCGAGCATCGCGTCGGGCACATCGAGGCTGCCGTCCTCGCGAATACCGGCCTCCACGCCCCTGAGCAGCACGAAATCGTCGAACGACGCATTGATGCGATCGATCTCGTCCAGCTGTCGCGCAAGCCACTCGAAGTCGTGGCGGCCGCCGTCGGCAGGCGGTGCGCGATCGGTGATCGCCAGATAAGCGAGCCCGCGCGCACGGGCCGCGTCGGTATGCGCATGCAGGTCGCCATGGAGATGCCTGCGTTCGACCAGGGCCGGCAGCGTGCCGGCGCGCGACGCATCGATCTCGCCGCGATCCTCGCGCAGCTCGGGCGGCACCTCGTGCAACCCGATGGCGGCATAGACCGAGGCCTCCGTGTCGCCGGCAATCCGCTCGTCGCCGCGAAACACGCCGTATTCGTTGATCTTCAGCCCGCCGGCCTGCGCGATCCTGCGCAGCGCAATATTGTGCGCCTTCGATCCGGTGAAGTAGACGAGCGCCGCGCCGAACGCATCGGCATCGACCACGCGCAGGTCGACCTGCAAACCGTTGGCGAGTACGACGCTCGACTTCGTCTTGCCGTGCGCGAGCACACGCGCCACATCGCCGTGGCCGACGAACGCATCGGCGACGGCGGCCGGGTCGCGTGCGGTGACGAGAATGTCGAGATCGCCGACGGTTTCGCGGCGACGACGAAAACTGCCGGCCGGCACGGCCTTGCCGACGCCCGCGACCGCGCGCAGGCGGTCGAGCAACGGCATCAGCGACCGCGCGGCGTCGGGCAGCAGGAAGCGTTGCGGCTCGCGCTGCAGGCGATCGTCGATCGCTTCGAGCAGATGGGCTTCGGTTTTCGCGCCGAAGCCCGGCAGCTCGCGCACGTGGCCGTTTTTCGCTTCGGCACGCAACTGTTCGAGCGAATCGACGTGCAGCGCATCATGCAGCGCCTTCACGCGTTTCGCGCCCAGCCCCGGCACGTCGAGCAACTCGACGATCGCACCCGGCAACGCATGGCGCAGCGTTTGCTGCAGCTCGCAGGTGCCGGTCGCGGCGATCTCGCGCAGCTTCGACGCAAGATCCGAACCGATCGACGGAATCTTGCCGAGATCGTCGCCGTTCGCGATCATCGTCGGAATATCGCGACCGTAGTCGGCAATCGTCCGTGCGGCGTTGCGGTAGGCCCGCACGCGAAACGGATTGGCGCCCTGGATCTCGAGCATGTCGGCGATCTCGGCGAATACGGCCGCGCACTCGGCATTGTGGATCGGCATGATCGGCGTGGCTCCCTTCCACGTGGATGGCGCCGCGTACTGGCGCCACGGCGCCTGCCCGCCCGTCGGCATCGCAGGTCGACGCCACCGGGCGCCCGTCCTTCATCGTACGCCCGCTGCGCATCGCGTGCAGCGCCGTTGCGGCCGCGACGTCAGAGGGAAGCGCGCGGGGTCGTCGCGTAGTGCCGCTCGTAGATCGACTGGCAATGCGTGCAGCGCTCGGCGGCCGGGCGCGCCAGCAGCCGCTCGTAGCCCACCGCGCCGTCGCAATCGATGCATTCGCCGTAACTGCCGTCGCGCATGCGCTGCAGGGCGCGGCCGATCGCGCGCAGTTCGGTCAGCCTCATGCCGATCAATGCGTGATCGACGTCGACGAACAGGTCCGCGTTCGCCTCGTCGCCCTCGTCCGGCGCCGCGCCGGCAAGGTCCGCGTAGGATTCCGACGCGCGCTGGTCCTCGCTCGCGCGGATCTCCGCACGCAGCGCCTGCTCGCTCTCGTTCAGCCGCTGTTTCAGCGTCTGCCGTTGTTGTGGGTCGAGCGCCATGGCCGTCTCTCCTGTTCCGGGTTCCGCGCGAAAGCGTACGGCGCGCGGTGTCGCGCCGGTGCGCGGCGAAACTGCGTGACCGCCGTCGCCGCGCGTCCGGATACGCGCCCGGCAGCACGAAGCGCCGGACGCATTCGACGCAGGATAAACCCATTGAACACGCGTGTGTTGACCGGAATCAGCAGGCCGGCCGCGCGCCCGAAAATCGGGGACGGATGTGAAACGCGGCGTCGCCGGATTCGTCCGACGCAGACGCCGCCGGGATCGACCCAGCCGTTGCGTCGGACCGCGTCACCGCCCGTCAGGTATCGGCACGGACGATATCGAGCAACGCGCGCGCCGAGCGCTGCCAACTGTACCGCCGCGCATGCTCGCGGCCCGTCGTGCGCAGCCGCGCCCGCAGTTCGGGATCGTCCATCACGCGAGCGATTGCGGCGGCGATGTCCGGCGGCGAATAGGCATCGCAGAACAGCGCAGCGCCGCCGCAGACTTCCGGCAGCGAGCCCTCGTGCGACACGATGACGGGGCAACCGCACCGCATCGCCTCGAGCGGCGGCAAGCCAAATCCTTCGTACAACGATGGGAAAACGAAGCATCCGGCGTGCTCGTACAGCGCTTTCAGTTCGCCATCGGTCACGTAACCGGCCCACGTGACGTAGGGATCGTCCTCGCGCAGGCCTGCCTCCCGTACCCCGAATATCTTCGCATTGGCGCCGCCCGCGATCACGAAGCGCAACGTCGGGTGCGACGCCCGCATCAACGCGATCGCGGCCAGTGCGCGCACGAGATTCTTTCCCGGCGCGAGCGACCCGACGAACAGCACATAGCCGTCCGTCTCGAGATTCAGGCGCGACAGCACGCCCGGATCGGCGTCGATCCGGTCGATGTGATCGACCGCGCCCGGTACGACGGACAGGCGCGCCGGCGGTACCCCGAGCCGGGCGGCCAGCCGTGCCCGCGAAAAATGCGACACCGTCACGATATGACGCGCGCGCCGCTTCAGGATCGAGAACGCGAAGCGGTACCACAGACGGAATGCGAGCGAATAACCGGCCGGCAGATCGAAGACCGCCGCATCGTGAATCATCAGCAGCTGATCGCGCTTCACCAGCGGGCCGATGTTGCACAGGCTCAACAGGGTTCGTCCGCGCGTCGTGCGCGGCAGCGTCCATTGCTCCCACAGCGCGCCGTGCCGGCGCCCGACGGTCTGCGGCCGTGCGCCGGCCGGCATGGCCGCCGGATCGTGATCGACCGGCACGACGAGCGACGGTTCGTCACCGGCATTCGCGAGGCGCGCGAGTTCGGCCGTCAGTTCGTAGGCCACGCGCTGAACGCCGGTCATGCGCTGCGCCGTGAATTTTCCGTTGATTGCGAGGCGCCGCAACCGCGCGGTTTGCGCGGCGGCGCCGACGCCCCGTTCCGCGCGCGCTTCCTGCAGTACCGGTGCGCTGCGCTCCCGAATCGACGTTGACATGATCGTGACTGTTCCGATGGCTGCGGCACGATGAGGCGCCGCCGGACACCCCGCTGAGCGGAATGCTGCTGTGCCGTCAGTGTGTCCGCCGCCGCCGATCCGGTCGGTACGTTCGACCGCACAACGCCCGGCTTTCCGGACGATTCGCCATCCTCAGAAAGCGTTGCGGCCGATGAAGCCGCGCACGACCGTCAACAGGATGATCTTCATGTCGAACCAGAAGCTCCAGTTCTGCATGTAGAAAAGATCGAATTTCACGCGCGCCGCCATCGCCTCGACCTTGCGCGTCTCGCCGCGATAGCCGTTCACCTGCGCCCATCCGGTGATGCCCGGACGCACGCGATAGCGGTACATGTAGCAGTCGATCAGTTGCCGATAGAGGTCGTCGTGTTCGATCGCGTGCGGGCGCGGCCCGACGACCGACATCTGCCCGAACAGCACGTTGAAGAACTGCGGCAGCTCGTCGAGCGACGTGCGCCGCAGGAATGCGCCGACGCGCGTGATGCGCGCGTCGTTGCGCGAGGCCTGCCGCAAGACGCCCGGCTGCGCGCGATGCACACGCATCGTCCGGAACTTCAGGATGTCGAACTCGCGGCCGTCCACGCCCTTGCGGCGCTGCCTGAACAGCACGGGCCCCGGTGACGACAGCTTGACCGCGATCGCCAGGATCGACAGCAGCGGCAGCAACGGAATCAGCACGCCGAACGCGAACAGCCGGTCGAACGCGAACTTCGCCCACAGCTCCGGCGCCGAGCTCGGCGTGGTCGCGAGATTGATCGCCGGCATGCCGAGCACGTCGGTCGCGGAGCGATCGACGACCGCCATCTGCCGCACATCGGGCAGCAGCCGCAGCTCGACGAACTCGTCGCGCAACTCGCGCACGATGCGCTGGATCCGCCATTCGTGCGACATCGGCAGCGTGAGCCACACTTCGTCGATCTCGCCGTTGCGGATCATGTCGCGCAGCGTGGCCCAGTCGTCGATCACCGGCACGCCGCCGATGCCGTTCGCGGCGGCTGGTGCGTCGTCATCGAAGACGCATGCCGCCACGAACGGGCCGTTCGGCGCGAGCTGCATCCGCTCGACCGCCACGCGCCCGTATGCCGTTGCGCCGACCACGGCGACACGGCGTTGCCGCGCACGCGGGTCGTTGCGTGTCAGCACGACGGCCAGCAGCGCGGCGCGGCCGAGCAGCAACGCCGCGTCGCCGGCCAGCACCGTGTGCACGAGCCAGCGTGTCGTGACGGTGCCGCCTCGATTCATGATCCACATCGCGGCGGCCACCGTCAGCACGCTCGCGCAGACGACCGCCACCATCGTCTGCGTCAGCACGTGCGCGCCGCCCCGCACCGCCACGCCGCCACGCACGGCGCGCAGGTAGCGCGGCAGCAGCGCCACCGTCAGCACGCACAGCAGCGCGATCGCACCGCGCTGCGCATCGGACAACTCACGCCACGCGAGGCCGGACGCGGCCTGCGCCGCAAGCGTCCCCGCCAGCACGAGCACGACATCGAGCGCCGCGATCGCGGCACGCCGCATCGCATTCGTTCCACCGGACGTCGACTGCATCGTCATGCACCATGTGCCGGGAATCCGCGATGCACCTCCGGCAGGCGCGGGCGAACCGGCGCCGGCCTCGCATTCCCGCGCGCCCCGAGCAACCGGCGATAGTCGGCGCGAATCAGGTCGTAGCATTCGCACGCATGGTGTTCGAGACCGTCGCGGTCGAGCACCGTGATGCGGCCGCGGCGCTGCCGGATCAATCCGGCTTCCTGCAGGTTGCCGGCGGCCTCCGTCACGCCTTCGCGCCGCACGCCGAGCATGTTCGCGATCGTCTGCTGCGTGACGGCCAGCTCGTCGCCGTCGATGCGATCGTGCGCGAGCAGCAGCCAGCGGCTCAACTGCTCGCTGACCGAGTGATGACGGTTGCACAGCGCGCTGCGCGAGATCTGCGCCATCGTCGCCTGGCAGTAGTTGAGCAGCAGCCGGTACGTCTGCGGCGATCGCTCGAATTCGGCACGCATCACGCAACTCGGCACGCGATACGCCATCCCGCCGATGCGCACCTCGACCCGGTTCGACGCCGCGATGCCGCCCACCAGCGTCCCGAGGCCGACCACGCCTTCACGGCCGACCACCGCCACCTCGACCATCGCGCCGTCCTCCATCAGGTGCTGCACCGACATCATCGCCGTCGTCGGAAAATACAGATGGCGCATCGGCTCGCCGACCCGGTCGAGCATGCCGGCCTTGATCCGGACCAGTTCGAGATGCGGTGCGATAGTGCGGATGCTGTCCTCCGGGAGTGCATCGAGGATGGCGTTCGCCGTGTAGCTCGAGTGAAGATGAAGCATGTCTGTATCCCTTTATTGTCCGCACCGCCTGCAGCCGCGTGCACGGAACTCGTTATCGCAATGCGCGTCCGGACGTTGACAACGGTTGCGGCCCACAACCCTGATTCCGACCGACCATCGACTTGTTACCGCCGAATTGAGTCGGCCGCCCCGTTTCGACACGCGAATTCGAATAAGCGATTTACGTGCCAATAGCCGCCCATCCTTAATATATGAATCACACTCGATTTGGATCGCCCGAATATTTGGCCTCGCACCATAAAAAGCGTCTCATTTCCGGACACTCTTCCGGCGACGGACACCGCAATTGATTTGACTGAACAATTCTTCTGCATCGAGCCGGGGCAAACGGATCGGGGTCGCGAAGCTTGTCGTTCAAACACTTACAGCCGATTTTCAATTGTTTCCGTGATGTTCAGGACCACGCTTCCCGATGTCGCCGTGCTTCACACGTTCGTTTGAAACTGTCTCAAATTTGAATCGGCATACGCATTCCCCGTTCTGTAACCTGTCGCACACATCGCATGCAAGCCATTGATCCTGATGGACATTCAGGCAGACCCCGTTTATTTGTCAAATAATGTTCAACGTGCGCCCGATGATTTTCACGTACGATGCACACCGTCATCCGATTGATTCCCGAACAAGATCGAATGACGGACCCGCTCGGCATTCCATTTCCGGATGATTAATTCGACGGAAATGAACCATTAAATCCGCATGACGTTTGCACTCGACCAAAATCGTCAAACTTTGCAAGATGACGTAATGTGCAATTGATCGATTTCAATCGCGTGCTAGCCTTTTCGCAGCATCGTCATTCGATTTTCGATGAACACAAATTCGCACGATCGTGCTGAATCCCGTTTTCACGGGACCGCCACGACGACGCGAGATCGCCACCCTACGAGGATGTGCCGTGACTCTCCAGGCCAACGACGCCGTCGCCTACGCGAACGGCATGATCGAGCTTTCCCACAGCTTCGATGCCAACCGGTTTCTCGCGGCCATCGACCGCGACGAACTCGCCACGCTGGCACCCCACCTGCAGCTCGTTCACCTGAAATCGGGGCAAGTGCTGTGCGAACCCGGTGAAATGCTCACCGCGGTGTACCTGCCGGTCACGACGGCGATCTCGCTGCAGTACGTGTCGTCCGGCGGCATGACGCTGGAGGTGGCGGAGATCGGCAGCGAGAGCGTGGTCTGCGACGACGTGATCGGCGGCAGCGGCCGGATGCCCTGCCGTGCGGTGGCCTGCCGCGACGGCTTCGTCTACCGGCTCGACCGGCGCGTATTCGCCGCCGCGTTCGACGCATCGCCGGTGATCCGCCATCTCGTGTTCGTCTGCGTGCGTCTGCTGATGGCGCAGGTGTCGCAGATCACGTTCTGCAGCCGGCATCACGTGCTGAAACATCAGCTATGCAGATGGTTCCTGCTCGCGTACGACCGCACGCGCAGCATCGAGATCCAGGTGACGCACAGCATGCTCGCGCAGATGCTCGGCGTGCGGCGCGAAACGGTCACGGATGCCGCCGGCGAAATCCAGAAGCTCGGCCTGATCCGGCAATACCGCAGCTCGATCGAGCTTGCCGACCTCGACGGCCTCGAAAGGATGTCGTGTGGCTGCCGCGCGATCGTGCGCGACGAAATGAAGCGCATTCTGTCGGCCGACTCGGGCGTGCCGGCCGCATCGCGCGCGTGATCGACGGACCGGCCCGGCACCGCGAGCACGCCGGGTCAGCCGATTGTAGGGTGGCGAACAGAACGCCGTGCCTGCCAATGGTCTACTGATGCCGGACTGCCGGGGGGACGTCAGCGCACATCGCGCGTCTGCCCGAGCGGACGACACCACGCACGCCGGAGCAGCACGTGAAAAACGAAATCAGAACCATCCTCAAGCACGTCGCCCACCTCGAAGCCGCGATCGATTCGATCGGCGACGGGGACGACCTCTACGAAGCGGGCCTCTCCTCGCTCGACACGATCCAGCTGATGCTCGCGATCGAGAAGCAGTTCAACATCGAGATTCCCGACGAGATGCTGAACCGCAACCTGTTCCGCAGCATCGACGCACTCGCGGACACGATCGCCACCCTGCAACGCACCGAGCATTCCGCATGAGCGCGCCGCTTCCCGAACTCGCGGCCGACAGCGAATCGCATCGGCTCGACGAGGCCGCGCACGCCGTCGCACAGATCGCCGCGCAGCACGCGGATGCGGTCGATCGCGACGCGCGCTGCCCCGTCGAGGCGATCGAGGCAATGCGCGCGCGCCGGCTGCTCGGCGCGATGGTGCCGACCCATCTCGGCGGTGCGGGCGCGTCGCTGGAAGATATCGCGTCGGCCTGCTCGATCCTCGGCCAGGCCTGCGCGTCGTCGGCGATGGTGTTCGCGATGCACCAGATCCAGGTCGCCTGCATCGTCGACCATGCTGCCGACCAGGGCTGGCACAAGCTGTTCCTGCAGCAGCTCGTGCGCCACCAGTGGCTGCTCGCGTCGGCGACGTCGGAAGACGGCGTCGGCGGCAACCTGCGCGCGAGCCAGTGCGCGCTCGAAACCGACGGCGGCGGGTTCCGGCTGCGCAAATCCGCGCCGACGATCTCGTATGGCGACTATGCGGACGGCATCCTCGCGACCGCACGCCGCGACGCCGACGCCCCGGCGTCCGAGCAGGTGCTCGTCACGCTGCTGCGCGACGGCTATACGCTCACGCGCCGCGGCGAATGGGACACGCTCGGGATGCGCGGCACCTGCAGCAACGGCTTCGTGCTCGATGCGCAAGGCGCCGCCGTCCAGTGCCTGCCGGTCCCGTTCGCGAAGATCGCCGAAGAAACGATGGTGCCGGTGTCGCACATCCTGTGGGCCGCCGTCTGGATCGGCGTGGCCGGCGACGCGTTCCATCGCGCGCACCAGTTCTTCCGCGCACAGGCGCGCCAGACCGACGGCGCGCCGTCGCCCGCGGCGCGGCGCATCGCCGAATCGCTCGCGCTGATGCAGGCGATGCAGGCCCGTGTCGACGCCGTGCTGCGCCTCCACGCGAACGCGTCGACCAGCTCGTGGTCGGCCAGCATGGCCCGGGCCGCCGAGATCAACACGCTGAAGACCTACGTGTCGACGACCGCGCTCGAAGTCGCGCACCAGGCGATGATGATCTGCGGGATGGCCGGCTACAAGCAAGGCACGCCGTTCAGCATCGGCCGTCACATTCGCGACCTGCTCGCGGCGCCGCTGATGATCAGCAACGACCGCATTGCCGCCAACACTGCGAGCCTGCTGCTCGCGCTGCGTCCTGCGACGCTGGAGAAACATACGTGAACGATCGCCTCGCCGTGCCCTCCGCCGCCTCCACTCCCGCCGACGCGCCGCTCGACCGCGCGGGCGTCAACCCGCTGCGCGACGAACTGATCGACGCGGGCCTGCTGGTCTCGACCGGCATCCAGGGCCTGTTCGGCCGCAGCGAACGATTCGAGCGCGTCGTCGAAGCGCTCGACGCATTCGTCACGCGCGTCGGCGCCGACCAGCAAGCCGAAGTGCTGCGCTTCCCGCCGGCGATGAGCCGCATCGAGTTCGAGCGCAGCGAATACATGAAGAGCTTCCCGCAGCTGGCTGGCAGCGTGCACGCGTTCTGCGGCGACGAACACCAGCACCAGCGCGTGCTGCAGTGCCTCGATCGCGGCGACGACTGGACCGAAAGCCAGAAGCCGACCTACGTCGTGATGACGCCGGCCGCGTGCTACCCGGTCTATCCGGTCGTCGCGCGCGCGGGGGCGCTGCCCGCCGACGGCCGGATCGTCGACGTGTTCTCGTACTGCTTCCGGCACGAGCCGTCGCTCGACCCGACCCGCATGCAGCTGTTCCGGATGCGCGAGTACGTGCGCATCGGCACGCCCGAACAGATCGTCGCGTTCCGCGAAACGTGGATCGAGCGCGGCACGCGGATGATCGAGGCGCTGCGCCTGCCGAACGCGATCGATCTCGCCAACGATCCGTTCTTCGGCCGGGGCGGCAAGATCGTCGCGAACAGCCAGCGCGAGCAGAACCTGAAGTTCGAGCTGCTGATCCCGATCGAGCACGACGACCGTCAGACCGCGTGCCTGAGCTTCAACTACCACATGGACCATTTCGGCCTGCTGTGGAACATCCGCACCGCAACGGACGACGTCGCGCACACGGGCTGCGTCGGCTTCGGCCTCGAACGGCTCACGCTCGCGCTGTTCCGCCACCACGGCTTCGACATCGACGCATGGCCGGTCGAGGTGCGCGACGTACTGTGGGGCGCGCGATGAGGTTCGTCTCCCGCGACGGCGAAGACGCGTCGTTCGAGGACGTGCGCCACCGCGCACGCCACTACCGGCCGCACCCGCTGCACAGTCAGGAGATGGTCTGGAAGCAGACCAACTGCTACGTCGACATGTGGCTCGAGGTGCTCCGGTGGTGGGGCCTGAATCCGTACGCGGCGCTGCCGTTTACGATCGCGCTCGATTTCGAGGGCGACCAGTTCACGTTCTTCAAGTTTCCGCACGACGAACTGGAGCGGCTCTACGGGATCGTCGTGCAGGAACATTCGATCTACGAACCGCTCGACCAGCACATCGAGACCCAGGTCGCGCGCGGCCACCTGATGATCGTCGAGGTCGACGCGTGGTTCCTGCCCGACACGCGCGGCAGCAGCTATCGCACACAACACACGAAGACGACGATCGGCATCGACGCCATCGACCGCGTGAAGCACCAGATCGGCTATTTCCACAATAGCGGTTACTACGTGGCCGAGGATTTCGACTACAACGGGCTCGTCGGCGGCAGTTCGCCGATGACGCTGCCGCCGTACGTCGAATGCGCGAAACGGCGGTTTACGCCGCTCGACGAGCGCGCGCTCTGCGACGCATCGCTCGCCGCGCTGCAGCGTCACCTGCGGCGCCTGCCGGTCGTCAATCCGATCGCCGCCTTCCGGCGGCAGTTGCAGACCGACGCACGGACCCTCGCCGATGCACCGCTCGAGCACTTCCACGCGTACTCGTTCAATTCGGTGCGGCAGCTCGGCGCAAACTTCGAACTGTTCGGCCACTACGCACGCTGGCTGCAGGCCAGCGGCTGCGTCGGGCCGTTCGCCGAGATCCGCGCCGCGTGCGATCGCATCGCGTCGGAAGCGATGGTGCTGGAATTCCGGCTTGCGCGCGCCTGCGCGCGCGGCAAGGAAGAACGCGGCGACTCGACGCTCGAGGCGATCGAGGCCGCGTATGCCGACCTCGTCGCCTGCGCGCGGCAGATCGGCGCGCCGCTGCGACATGTCGCGCCCGTGCGCAGCGACGCGGCGCCCGTGCCGGTCATGCGGTGACGCGCGCGCGAGCCCTGCCCGCGTGGTCGATGCTCGCGACGGCCGCGGGCGCCGTGCGGGAACCGTGCGACCTTGCGGCGGATGACGCCGGCTGGATCGCGGCGCCCGTGCCCGGCACGGTCGCGCAGGCGCTCACGCTGGCCGGCCGGGTCGACGATGCGCGCTCGCTCGACGAGCGTGACCACTGGTACCGGATCGAGCTGCGCGGGCACGGGCCGCGCGTGCTGCGCTTCCACGGCCTCGCGACGCTCGCGCAGGCCTGGCTCGACGACACGCCGATCCTCCGCTCCGACAGCATGTTCGTCACGCACGACGTACCCGTGTCGCTCGACGGCACGCACCGGCTGACGCTCTGCTTTCGCGCGCTCGCGCCGCGGCTGCGCGACGCGCGCGCGCCGCGCCGGGCGCGCTGGCGCACACGGCTCGCCGAGCCGGCCGCGTTGCGCACGGTCCGCGCATCGTTGTTCGGGCACATGCCGGGCTGGTTTCCGCCGGCGGTACCGGCCGGCCCGTGGCGGCCCGTCGAGGTGCTCGATCCGGCCCACGGCCCCGTCCTGGTCGATGCGCGCCTGCAGGCGCGCATCGAAGGCGACACGGGCTGGCTCGACGCGGAACTGGCGTTCGCCGCGCCGCTGCCCGACAGCATCGCCGCGCGGCTGTCGTGCGGCGAGCATCATGCGACGCTGGAACGCACCGGCACCGACCGCCTGCGCGCCAGCGTCGCCGTGCCCAGCGTGCGTCGCTGGTGGCCGCATACGCACGGCGAACCGGCACTCTACGAGATCACGCTGCATATCGGCGACGAACGGCGGCCGCTCGGCTCGACCGGCTTCCGCACGATCGAGGTCGACGGCGGCGCCGACGGCAAGGGCTTCGGGTTGCGCATCAACGGCGTACCGGTGTTCGCGCGCGGCGCGTGCTGGAGCAGCGCCGCCCCGCTCGCGCTGCACGCGGACGACGCGGCCTACGGCCGCCTGCTCGGGCTCGCACGCGACGCCGGCTTCAACATGATCCGCGTCGGCGGCACGATGACCTATGAGGCCGACGCGTTCCACGCATGGTGCGACCGGCTCGGGCTGCTGGTCTGGCAGGACTTCATGTTCGCGAACTTCGACTACGCGCTCGACGATCCCGCGTTCGCGGACAACGTCGATCGCGAGGCGGATCAGTTTCTCGCGCGCCGCGGCGCTTCGCCGTCACTGGCGGTGCTGTGCGGCGGCAGCGAGATCGCACAACAGGCCGCGATGTCGGGACTCGCGCCGAAGCAGCGCTTCCTCGAGCTGACGGCCGAGCGGCTGGCCGGCCATGCGGCCGCACGCCGCCCCGACGTCCCGTACGTGCCCGATTCGCCCGACGGCGGCGTGCTGCCGTTCACGCCGCGCGAACGCGTGTCGCACTACTACGGCGTCGGCGCGTACCTGCGCCCGCTCGACGACGCGCGCCGCGCCGACGTGCGCTTCGCGAGCGAATGCCTCGCGTTCGCGAACGTGCCGTGCGATGCGACGCTCGCGGAGCTCGGCTGGCCCGGCGTGCACGAGCCGCGCTGGAAGACGGCCGTGCCGCGCGACCCCGGCACGTCGTGGGATTTCGAGGATGTCCGCGACCACTATCTGCGGACGCTGTACGACGTCGCGCCCGACCGGCTGCGGCGCGAGGATCCGGCCCGCTACTTCGAGCTGTCGCGCGCGGTGATCGCCGACCTGATGCGCGAAACGTTCTCGGAGTGGCGGCGCACCGGCTCGCGCTGCGCCGGCGCGCTCGTGTGGCAGTTCCAGGACGTGATGCCCGGAGCAGGATGGGGGGTGATCGACGCCGCGCACCGGCCGAAATCGGCGTGGTATGCGCTGCGGCAGGTGCTGCAGCCAGTCCAGGTGCTGCTCGTCGACGAAGGCTTGAACGGGCTCGACGTGCACGTGGTCAACGAGCACCCGGCGCCGCTGTCGGCGTCGATCGAGCTGGTCGCGCTGCGCGACGGCCGCACGCCGGTCGCGCGGGCCGGCTGCCCGGTGCGGATCGCCGCGCACGACGCGATGCGGATCGGCTCGGCCGACCTGCTCGGCCGTTTCTTCGACTGGACCTATGCATACCGTTTCGGGCCCTGCGAACACGACACCGTTGTCGCGACGCTGCGCACCGACGACGGCACCCTGCTGTCGCAGGCGTTCCATTTCCCGTCCCGCACCCATCCGGCCGTACTGGCGCGCCGCGAACTCGGAATCGAGGCGTGCGTATCGCGCACCGGTGGCACGTGGCATGTCGACATCGACACGCGGCACGTCGCGCGCCACGTGCAGATCGACGCACCGGGCTTCATGCCGCGCGACGACTGGTTCCACCTCGCGCCGGGCACGCCGGCGCGCGTCGCGCTCGTTCCGCTGCAATCGGCCGGGCACAACCCGGCGAGCGACGACGTGCCGCCTGCGGTGGACATCCGTGCAGTGAATGCCGCGCGCGCGGTGCGCGCGACGCACGCCGGTTGATGCGGCGCTCGCGGCCGCCGTGTGCCGCGAGCGTGTTCCATCCCCGCCCGATCGAACCGCTCAGTCGGACGAGCCCGTCCCGCGCGGCCGCTCGATGCCGTACGCCTCCATCCAGCGATACAGCGTCGCGCGCGACACGCCGAGTTCGCGCGCGGAAGCCGCGACGCGGCCGCGCGTGCGCAGCAGCGCCGTTTCGATCGCCTCGCGCTCGATCGACTTGCGGATGTCGGCCACCGACGGCGACGCCGCATCGAGACAGTATTCGAGCTCGAGATCCCGCGCGGTGATCAGCCGCCCTTCCGTCATCACGACCGCACGGCGCACGCGGTTGATCAGTTCGCGGACATTGCCCGGCCAGTCGTGCTTGTACAGTGCGGTGATCGCATCGGTCGAGAAACCGCGCACGCGATGGCGCGCGTCGCCGCGGAAACGTTCGAGCATGTGATGCGCGAGCAGTTCGATGTCCTTGCCGCGCGCGCGCAGCGGCGGCTGGTCGATACGCATCACGCACAGACGGTGGAACAGGTCGGCACGAAAACGGCCCTCCTCCATCGCATCGCGCAGGTCGACGTGCGTGGCCGACACGATCCGGACGTCGACCGGCACCGGATCGCTGCCGCCGAGCCGGTGAATCGAACGCTCCTGCAAAAACCGCAGCAGGCTCGCCTGGCTCTCGTGCGGCAGGTCGCCGATTTCGTCGAGCAGCAGCGTGCCGCCGTTCGCGGCTTCGACATAGCCGATCTTGCGCGCGTTCGCGCCGGTAAACGCACCGCGCTCGTAGCCGAACAACTCGGACTGCAGCAGATGCGGCGGAATCGCGCCGCAGTTGACCGCGACGAACGGGCCGTTGCGTCGTTCCGAATGGCGATGGATCGCGACGGCCGTCAGTTCCTTGCCGGTACCCGTTTCGCCGAACACGAATACCGGTGCGTCGGTGCGCGCGAAACGCCGCACCGTATCGAACAGCCGCAGCATCGCGCTGCAGGTGCCGACGATGCCCTTCTCCTCAGATTCGAGCTGTTCGCGGTCGCGGGCAAACAGGCACTCCATGCCGTACGCATGGCCGACCGTATCGGCGATCCGCTGATGCGACGCGGGCAACGTGACGTAGTCGAAGCAATAGTCGCGCAACAGCGCGCGCACGTTCGGCGACGCGGTCTGGCCGACGTCGACGAGCGCGACCCACACGACGTCGCGCATCGACGCGCAGGTCGACGCGATGCTGCCGATCGCATCGGCATGGCCGCCGCTGAGATCGAGGATGCCGCAGGTGATTTCGCCGGACGTGTCGCGCAACTCGTTCGCATGCGCGACGACCGACACTTTCCAGTCGCGGCGCGACAATTCCTTTCGCAGCATCACGGAAGGCGACTGCGTCCAGTAGATCAGCGGACGCTGCCCGTTACCGCTCCCCGCGCCGGCGCTCTTATCGCGCGTTATTGGCATATTCATAACGACCCATCACTTTCTTCACTCCGTGACCCGTTCGTGTGCGCCGCGGCCGGCGGCGCATGGCCGCCTTTCCGCGCTGCGTTGCCGCAGTCTTGGCGAAGATCGAATCTGCACACGGCGAGAACCCCCGGAGGTCGAGCCGGATGTGTCACCCGGCCTCGTTGTCATCGAACTCGAACGGAACGCGCGGCTGCGGGAGCCGCGACATTCCGGCTTTGAAGCGACCCGCCGTCAGGCGGGACACGTCGGCAAACGGAACATCCGTCCGCATGTGCGTCGCGTCGTACACGACAGTCGCGCCCGATGCTGAACCGGACGGCGGCCAACCCGCTTGCGGAATGACCGCCGCATGTGATCCGTTCGTGAATTTACACCCCGTTTCGCGATGGTCTTGTTACCAAAAGATAATCCTGAATCAGGCGGTTACGCAGCCGGGTCGCCCCGCGCGACACCCCTTTGGCCACTGAGATTTGATTATCTACGAGCATTCCCGTCAATCAGTGCCAAATACTACTTTTCCGCGAGATTGGCGCCGTCGATTGGATGTGATTTTCATCGAAATCCGAGAAAAAAACCGGCACCGCATTCCATGTACCGCATAATCGTGCGTGCCGCCGGCCGGCCGGGCCGTCTCGGCGCCGCGCGCGGGTCGCCCGACCGTTACATACCGTAATCAACCGGCACGATCGCCGCCCGGGCTCACAGTGCCGTCTCGCCCTGCCGGACCGGCCGGTCGCGCATGCCGTCCACGGCCGATGCGTCGTCGCCCGGCGTGAAACCGGCGGGACCGGCCATTTCCTCCTGTAACGCAGCATAGCCGTCCATCACGAAGCGCGTAAACTCGTCCCGAAAGCGCGCCGAGCCGAAGAATTCGGCATTCGCGCGACATGCATGCGGATCGATCGACCCGCGCGGCAGCGCTTCGAAACGGGCCAGTGCGTCGAGCAGCGCGTCGACCGTCTGTGCGCGGTAAAACAGCCCCGTTGCGCCGGTGCCCGGCCATGCGCGCACCGATTCGCGCACGCCGCCCTTCCCGTACGCGATCACCGGCGTGCCGCAGGCCTGTGCCTCGACCGGCGAAATGCCGAAATCCTCTTCCGCCGCGAACACGAATGCGCGCGCGCGCTGCAGGTGGTCGTGCAGCACGTCGAACGGCTGGTAGCCGAGCAGCGTGACGTTCGGCCCGGCCAGCGCACGGATTTTCGCCATCTCCGGCCCGTCGCCGATCACGACGAGGCGGCGTTCGGGCGTACGCGAGAATGCCTCGACGATCAGGTCGATCCGCTTGTACGGCACGAGCCGCGACGCGGTCAGGTAGAACGCGTCCTTGTCCGGGCGCAGCGACAGGTGGTCGACGTCGACCGGCGGATAGATCACCGTCGCGTCGCGCCGGTAGGTCTTGCGAATGCGGCGTGCGATGAAGTGCGAATTCGCGGCCACGCGATCGACGCCGTTCGCCGAGCGCGCATCCCAGTTGCGGATGTAATGCAGGAGCGCCCGCGCGATCGCCGATTTCGGCCCGCGCGCGAGCCCGGCCTCGTTCAGGTACTGGTGCTGCAGGTCCCATGCGTAGCGCACGGGCGAATGCACGTAGCTGGCGTGAAACTGGTCCGGGCCGGTCAGCACGCCCTTCGCGACCGCATACGAGCTCGACAGCACGACGTCGTAGGCCGACAGGTCGAACTGCTCGATCGCCAGCGGAAACAACGGCAGGTAGCTGCGGTAGCGCGTGCGCGCGAACGGCAGCTTCTGGATGAAGGACGTGCGCACCGCGCGGCCGCGCAGGCAGTCACGATCCTCGAGGAAATCGACGAGGCTGTAGACGTCGGCCTGCGGAAAGCAGTCGATCATGTGCGCCAGCACGCGTTCGGCGCCGCCAGGCACGACCAGCCAGTCATGAACGATCGCAATCTTCAAGTACCGCTCCCGATTCTTCATTGACGTTCGATATGGGTCAGCCGCGCAACACGGCCCCATGTCGTGCCAATTATCGGAAAGCCCCGCCACGACCGATGTGTGCTATCGCACATTGCGCTGCTGTCGGCGCGCCGGAACCGTCGTGCTGTTCACGGTCCGGTTTGCCGGACTGCGAGCGGGACGACAAACCGGACCGTGAGTGCGCTTTCGAACAGACCGGCGCGCACGCCATCCGCATCATGGTCATCGCCACACCGCACGGAACGAACGCGTCCGTGCGGCACGGCGTGCTGAAGGTTTCACACGAGGACCGCATCATGGAATGGCATTGTTGTGAATTCGAACATCTGAGCGCCGTCGATCTCTATGCAATCCTGCGCGCACGCAACGCCGTGCTGGTCGTCGAGGATGCGCATACCCATCTCGACATCGACGGCAAGGACGCGGGCGCATTGCACGTCTATGCGACCGTGTGCAACGGCGACACGGCGGAAGTCGCGGCCTACGCACGGATCCTGCCCGGCGACGACATCGATCCGGACGTCGTGATCGACAAGGTACTGACGAGCGAAGCGTGCCGCGACGGCGATACGCTCGAGCATCTGCTCGAACGTGCCCTGACCGCCGCGCTGGCCGCGTGGCCGGACGCCGCGCTGCGCATGCACGTCCCCGAGCCGCGCCAGGCGTTCTACAAACGTTTCGGATTCCGCAAGGCATACGGACCGTATCTCGAACAGGGCGCGCCGTTCGTCGGCATGATCCGGCCGGCCGACCGCGCCGCCGGCGCGTTGCGCCAGCTGCTGTCCCGGGCCGTTTCGACCGCCCGGCCCCGAACCGAAGACGCGCGCGCCGACGGCCGCGTACACAACCGGCTGCCCGCCGATACCGGAGCCAACCGATGACCCGCACCCTACGCCCGGTTCCCGAGCCTGACCTGCCACGCATCCTGCCGGTCATCCTCGCCGGCGGTTCCGGCACGCGCCTCTGGCCGCTGTCGCGCGAACAGTATCCGAAGCAGCTGATCGAACTGACGTCGAACGAATCGCCGCTGTCGGCGACCGCACGCCGCCTGAACGGCATCGCGAACGCGGCGCTGGGCGACACGCTGTTGCTGGTATGCGGCGAACAGCATCGCATCATGAGCGCCGCTCAAGTGGTCGACCGTGCGGCGCCCGCGCGCATCCTGCTCGAACCCGCCGCGCGCAATACGGCACCGGCGCTCACGCTCGCCGCGCTCGACGCCAGCGCGCTCGCGGACGATCCCGTGCTCGCCGTGATGCCGGCCGATCACGTGATCGCCGATGTCGGCGCGTTCCAGGACGCGATCGCACGCGCGGCGCGTTACGCGCAGGAAGGCGCGATCGTCACGCTCGGCGTGCTGCCGCGCCGCGCGGAAACGGGCTACGGCTATATCCGGGTGGGCGAGCCGCGGACGAGCCGCCATGGCGGTCAAGGCGGCTATTCGATCGGACGCTTCGTCGAGAAACCCGACGCGGTGCTCGCCGAGCGCTACCTGCAATCGGGCGACTACTGGTGGAACAGCGGGATTTTCGTCACGCGCGCCTCGGTCTGGCTCAACGCGATTCGCGCGCTGGCGCCCGAGATCCACACGGCCTGCGAGTCGGCATGGCGAGCGGGCGTCGCCGAGGATCCGTTCTTCCGGATCGACGCGGCGGCCTTCGACGCCTGCCCGTCCGACTCGATCGACTACGCGGTCATGGAGCGTCTCGCCGACCACAGCGAACTCGGCATCGAGGGCATCGTGGTGCCGCTTTCGGCCGGCTGGTCGGACGTCGGCACGTGGGATGCGATCTGGGAAATCATGCCGAAGGACGATCACGGCAACGTCGCGCGCGGCCCGATCGTGTTCGAGGACACGCAGGACAGCCTCGTGCGCTCCGAGGGTCGTCTCGTCGCGTGCGTCGGGATGAAGGATGTCGTCGTGATCGAAACGCCCGACGCGGTGCTCGTCGCGAACAAGCACGACGTGCAGCGCGTGAAGAACATCGTCGCGCGCCTGAAGAGCGACCGGCGCCCGCAGGCGAGCGAGCACCGCAAGGTGCAGCGTCCGTGGGGGCACTACGATTCGATCGATCTCGGCGAGCGGTTCCAGGTGAAGCGGATCGTCGTCGACCCGGGCAAGCGGCTGTCGTTGCAGATGCACTATCACCGCGCCGAGCACTGGATCGTCGTGCGCGGCACCGCGAAGGTGACGCGCGGCAACGAGACCTTTCTGCTCAGCGAGAACGAGTCGACGTACATCGCCGTCGGCGAAGTCCATCGTCTCGAGAATCCCGGCCGGATTCCGCTGGAAATCATCGAGGTGCAGTCGGGCAACTATCTCGGCGAGGACGACATCGTGCGCTTCGACGATCAGTACGGGCGCCCCGTCGTCGACACGCTGCCGGAACGGCACGCGGTGTCGAACGTGCAAGTGGTGGAGGGAGACGTCGTCCGCTAATCGCGGGCCGCGCCTGCCGGCGCGTGCATCGAGTCGTCAATCGATGCCGCGCCGCGACGGGCGCGCCTGCCTGAGCGCTTCACGCACGCGCGGCAACGCCGAGGGGTCCGCCCCGACCTTGTCGGCCAATGCTTGCTGCACAACCTGCGCCCCGCACGACCCGGCCTGCGCGCCACCCGAGGGGCAGCCTCCGCCCCCGCCTACCTGCACGGGCATGCCGCCGATCGCGGAGAAGCGGTTGTCCGCGATCCGGTACTGCGATACGTTTCCCCACACGCGAATGCCGGCGAACCGTGCGCGCGACACGCGGTTGCCGATCACGGCCACGCGCGTCACCGAGCCCGACCACGTGCTGACGTCGATCGCGGCCTGCTGCGTGAGCGGGCGCGGATCGGTACGCACGGCCGCGGTCTGGATATCCGAAATCTCGTTGTTCTCGACCAGCACGCCGGACGCGCCGTAAGTCCGGAAGCTGTCCTCCTGCGCGACGAGAATGCCCGCGCTCACCTGCACGTTGCGCACGACGTTGTTCTCGATCGTCACGTCGGCACCGCCGACCACCGTGATGCCGCGCCCCCACGCGTTGCCTTCGAGCGAGTTGCCGGTGATCAGCACGTTGCGGCTGAGCACGCCGTCGCCCTGGTAGCTCACCACGGCGATCATGTCGTCGCCGGTGCCGCGCACGAGGTTGCCCTTGACCAGCACGTTACGCGCCCCATGCGTGATGTGGATGCCGTCGGCCAGCGTCGACAGCACCTCGTTGCCGACGATCGCGACGTCCGTTCCGCCGAATACGAAGATGCCGGCACTGGCGCCGCCGTCGATGACGTTGTCGAGCACTTGCACACCGTGCCCCGTGACCTCGACCTTGGTCGACTCCGGCGTCGCGAGACGCGCCGAGCCGGTTCCCATGATCCGAAAACCGACGAGCGTCGTATCGCCGCCGCGCATCTCGATCGTCTGATCATCGGGGGCCGTCGCGATCAACGCCGCGCCGAAACCCGACAGCACGACATGCGGCTGCCGCACGACGAGCGAGCGGCCAACGACATACCGACCCGGCATGAACACCAGGCGCTGTCCCGACTGCAGCCGGTCCAGCGCGCGTTGCAGTTCGTCAGCCTGATCGGTTGCGTCCGGGGCAGGATGAACGTACACGTCGGGTACGCTCGAGCGAATCGTAACCGGTGCGGGTGCGCCGGATGCCGCTTCGGTGAATCCCGGCCACGCCAGCCCGCTCGCCATCATCACGCCGGCGAGACCGATGCATACGCGGGACAGGCATGGCGATCTGCGCATATCGAATCATTTCCATGGAACAACCTGCGCACAAGGCAGGAGAAGGCCGGAACCGCCGCCGGCCATCCGCCCGGCGAACGCATCAGCCGGCCGCATCGCCCGATGCGAACATGCCCCTTCCCCGATGCGACGTGAGCGTCCGCGCAAGCTTCACGAAAGGTGCTTCACACAATCGGTAGCCGGCCCACGACAACGGAATCAGCGGCACGATCGGTACGATCATGTAAAAGCCGAGCGGCCATCCGACGATGTTGAAACGCTGACACAGCCAGTACCCCACAAAGAGCGGAAGACTGTGCAACAAGTAGACCGAGTAACTGATCTTGCCGATCCACGAAAGCAAACGGATACGAAGCTTCAGCACGGTGGCCAGCATCGCGAATGTCGCGACGCCGATCATGTAGGCAAGCGAAATCGGAAGGTGGAACATGTTGTGATGGCGCCAGTCGTCGATGGCCCCCGCCAGCGCGATGCCGACGACCGGTACCGTCACCCAGGCGACCGCCGCCCGGTAAGTCAGCGAGAGTCGAGACAGCGCCCCGCTTCTGGCCAGTCTGACATGCAGCAATTGCGAAGGGTTGTCGTAGGCCTGGCGAAAGCACGCACCCCAGAACATGATGCCAAGATGATAGGGCATGGTCTTGTACTGACTGAGAAGATCGGCCGGGAACAGGTGCAATTTCAGCGTCAGCACGAACAGCCCGCATAACCCGATCGTGGCGAGACACAAATGGAGCATCCGGTGAAGCGCCCCACACCAGAACAAAATCAGGCACACCCCGTAGAAATACAGCTCCGTTTCCAGCGTCCAGCCATGCGGCAGGATCAGGCTTTCCCCAAACGCAACCGGAATCATGGTCACATTTGCCAGCACGCCACGCAGATCCATTGTTTTATCGAATAGATACCAATGAACAAAATACCCGGCGGGAAGCGCCAGCCAATAGGCGGGATACAGTCGAAGGAATCGTCGCACGAGGAACCGCTTCGTGCCCGCGCCGATCTCGCCGTGCAGACTGGTCGGAATCAACATGCCGCTGATCGCGAAGAAAATGACCACCCCGATTCTTCCGAAATTCACGGAGCGCTGCAGGGTGTCCAGCATGTGCTGAGAACCGGCAAGGGGGACGAACCGTTCCGCATAGTGCGTCCATATGACGAGTATCACCGCAATGGCGCGCATCGCGTCGATATGCTGAAAGCGCTCCGAACCCGCTGTTTTTGACATGACTGGAATGGTGAAGACTCAAGGCGCAAGGCGGCTCGTATCCACAATCGACACATCCGCTTCCGGAATGGACGACGCAAACACAAACGCACTGCACATGTTCACAAACAAGCGATTGCCCGCGTTGGCCGGGCGCGCTTCGACAACCTTGCGCAGCCCGCACCGCCGAACGACGACAACACACGCTTGACGAAAACGCTCAGGATTGCCAGGCCCGGTTCATTTTAGGTTCGAATGTTTCGCATCGACCCAATACCACCAGACGAGTGCGAGAAGCGCATAAAAAGCCGTACGGGAGCCGAACATCATCCAGTACTCACCTTGCTGAACGGCGAAGGTTGCATAGGAAAAAACCTTAGCCATCAGCCACAGCATCACGACCCCGCCGCGCATCGCAACCACGATCTGCAGCGCACCGAGCGCGCCATATACCAGGCCCGTCATCGCAACGAAGAGCGCGCCCCCGGCATAGCCGAACCAATACACGGGCACGGCCATGTTCCCCATCGTGAAGGTCACGTCGTCGAACATGTAGGCCCTGAGCACGCTCGGCTCGGTGTACGACTTCATCAGGTCACGCAAGCCGCTCGGTTCGGAATCGTCGAAAAAGGTGGGCATGGTCCAGGAACCGAGCGAGTTCACGAAGCGCCAGAAAGCGTCCGTGCCGCCCAGCCTCGGTGCCGTGAACAGGTGCGCATCGTTGTCGACCACGTACCACGGTTGCCCCTGAAGCAGAAAGCGCGACGAAAGCATGTCGGCAACTTCCAGCCCTTGCCCGCGGTAGGAATACACAATCGAAACGGCACCCAGCAATAGCGCCAATCCCGCACCGATACCCAGATAGCGGACAACCGGCTTGCCGTTCAGCGCGTGAATCGAAATGAACGGGGCCAGCGAGCACAGGCCGATATGCAGCACGGCCATGAACTGTTCGCCGTGCATCACGTTGAGCGCCAGGTCGACGGCCATCGTCAGGATCGCCGCCACGCGGATGCGCTTGTCGGGACTGGTGGCGATCGTGCCCAGCAGAAAACCCATGAAGGACTGATTGTTCAGGAACAGGTTGAACATCGTCCCGTTCGACGAATCGTTCCGCAGCGCATATCGATTGATGCCGGAAAACAGCGAGAACCCCGACGTCAGCCCCGCGATCACGCCGATCGCGATGATCGTGGCCGCAAGCCCGAACCCGATCACAATGCTCGCCGGCTGCAGCGTGATCCGTGCCTTGATCGGCTCGCGCGCCGGGCGTTCGTCCAGAAACCGATCGAAGGCAACCAGCGCACAGATGACGAAAATCAGATAGAACGAAAGGAGCCGGCTGAATGCCCCGGTCGCGTCGCCGATAACGTCGGTTTCCGTCAGGTAGCCGCCGTCCTCCAATCCCACGCCTGCGAGAAATGCGGTCATGCCGATCGCCAGCACGTAAAGCATCGAAACGGCAAACACCGGACGCGACCTGACCAGGGCGACGAGCCCCATCATCGCCAACAGCAACGTGCACAACGCGCTCGATTCCTTCATTCCGAGCGCCGGCATCACCGCGTTGAACAGCAGTGCTAGCATGAACAGCGTCAATCCGATCACGCCGGTTGCGGAGACAAAGCCTCCGTTGCCGCCCAATGCTCCGGTCGTTCTATCCATCGTGCCGCAACCCGAAATTCGTTCCATCCTTCACGCACCCGCACCAGACAGCAGTGAGCTGATCGTCACGGGCGCCTAGAACCATGGCAAACCCCGCCCGGGAACGCAGGATCAACCACGATCCGACGAACGACATTGCTCGTGCCGTAGCCGTGTCGACTCGAGATTGCCTTTCCGCCCCTGCCCGATGAATCATTTGCCTCGCTCCGTGTTGCTCGACATCACGCAACGTTTCTGAGCAGTTCCTTTCTTACTCGCGTCCATGCCCTGAACCACAACGTATCGGACGCGACGTCGCGAGGATCGGCCTGCGCCCGGGGTTCCTTCGCGTGTCGACTCGCGTTCGCGTAATAGCCGTGGCGAAACGGCGAAAGCTCGAAGCCGTTGAACACCAGGCCATCCACGTTCGCGCCGACCTTGTTCAGGTTCTCGACCGCGTCCGCCACATCGGCGTAGCTGACCGAACCTTGACGAGCCACCATCAACGTGATGTCGGCGAACCTCGACAACATGGCGACGTAGGCTGCCGGGCGGGCCGACGGCGCATCCACGACGATCACGTCGTATTCGCCTCGCAGCGACGCGATCAGCGCCTCCAGCTTCTCGGTGCCGTTCAGGTTCCGCACGGGCTTGGCCTGTTTTCCGGCAGGCAGCATGTCGAGGTTTTCCTGAACGCGCGCGATCGCTTTCCTGAGCTCGATCGAGCCTTTCAGTACATCGGACAAACCCTTCTCGTATTTCGCCGACAGGTATCGCTCGATGCTCCCGTGGCCCGCATCGGCACGCACAAGCAAGGTCCTCAAGCCGCTGTCCGCAAACAGACAGGCAAGATTGGCGGAGATCATCGACTTGCCCTGCCCGGGTTCGGGCGACGTCATCAGGACGGTCGTTGCGTTGCCCCGCTCCGCGCTCATCTTGCAACGCAACAGCATGGCCAGATCCGTCATTGCCTCGGCGAACGGCGTATCGGGGTGCTCCCTTACGGCCATGAAAGCCGGCCTGCCATTCGACTCGGCCTCGACCTGTTGCAACGACGACGGGAGTACGCCAAGCATCGGGACACCGGCCATCGCTTCCAGATGCTTCGGATCACGAACGTGCCTGAAAAACAGCGCAAAACCTTGTGCCACGGCGACGCCCAGTATCAGCCCGACCACCGCACCCAGCACGATCACGAGCATGCGCTTCGGTCGAATCGGCTTGTGGCTCGCATCAGCCTTGTCGATGATGGACGCATTGCCGACCGTGCCGGCTTTCGCGATCTGCAACTGCTGCGTATTGTTCAGCAACCCGACGTACAGCTGGTTGTTGACTTCGACGTCTCGCGCCAAACGTAAATAGGTCTGTTGCTGCGACGGCAAATGCGCAACCTTGCTTTTCAATTCGGCCGACTGCTGGTCAAGCGTCTTCAGCTTGTTGGCCACGGCCGTGAGCTGGGGCTGTCCGGCGACATATTTTGACGACAAGTCCTGATACTCGAGCTTGGCCTCGAGCCGCGACTTGTCCACCAGCGCCAATTGGTCGATGAGCAGCCTGACATCGCCTTGCGAATCAATCGATCCTTGCGCGTTGCGAAACGTGTTCAGCGCCTGCTCCGCCTGCTCCAGCCGCGCCTTCACGGCCGGCAGCTGCGTCTCGAGGAACGACAGGCTGCGCTCGGCGTCCTCCGAGCGCCGTCTTGCGTTGACATCCAGATAAGCCGCGGCAATGGCGTTGAGTAGCCGCGCCGCAAACACCGGATCGGGATCTTCCAGACTGAGCTGCATGATGCCCGACTGGCGTTTCGTTTCGGCCCCGGTCAACTTGGTCAGGATCTCGTCGAGTCGCACGGGCGTGGCAACCCGCCGAACACGGAACTCCGTACCGGCGCGCGCCACGATCCGCGACACATCCACGCGATAACCGTTACCTTCGCTCGGCTCGCCGATTACCCCCTTCAATACCTCTTGACCATCGCTGTCCTTCAACAGGAAACGGTTGCCGTCGAGATAATCGAATTCCAGTTTTTTGCCGATCTGTGCGTCCGGAACGTCGAATTTCCTGAATTCGATGCGTTCACCCCCCCACGCCCAGAACGGGGTATTGAACAGTGGAATGACGAGACCATTCGCATCTTTCGACAGGATCGAAGCAAGCAAACCGCTCACGAGCGGAATCCGGTTACTGACCGACACTTCTGCCTGCGCGACGGTTTCGTCGATTGCCTGGGTGACAACCGTGCGCGAGCGGGCGACATCGATTTCGCCGATTACGGCGGAATTCTGAATATCCAGCGCATTCGAAATCTCCGAAAGCGAGCCCAGCGCACTGTGTTTGTTTTCCTGGACTTGTATCAGCGTGTCAACCGAGTAAATCGGTTTCGCTGAAATGGCATACACAAGCGCCAACAGCAAGCACCCCAGAAAAACAAAAGTGAACGCCTTTCTATATTCAAATACATTCTCGAGCAATTCGGTCAGCGTAAACCTGGACGCGTCGCGAGAAATATTTCCCGCTCCGTCTCGATACTCATTAGACGAATGTCTATCCAAAGCCATGCATGAACTCCCAAATTGCCACCTTGACTGGCTTCCCGCGGCAGCGTGCGCGTCGGTCACGCCTGCCCCGCGACGCGTTGCAGGCCTCGCCACCCCGGGTTCCTGCCCACATCCGGTGCCGGGTCGGCAAAAAATACGTCATCGAACCCTTGTCACAGGTACACCAATGATTCTGTATGTCGTGGTCACTATGCGATAAATGCCCGGCACGCTAAGTGCGATGGCTTACATTAATAGAAACTGACGGCTCGAATCACTCGGTTGCCAACCCGTCTCGTGCTATGTTAAGCGAATCGAAGCTCCCTATTTTTAACAATTATTGTCAAAACAAGTGGCCTGCGACCATGGATATCACGGGTATCGAGATGAAAAATCCCAGACACCCGAAGGCATTGAAAGTATTAAATTGATCAAAGTTGTTTTGAAATCCGGGTCATATCTGGCCGGTTCACCATGCTGAATGACGACATGAACATGCACCAGCAATTCGATACGCGCGCACCGAAAAAGAACGACCATGCAGTGCGTCGAATGCGCGCGACGCTCTCCCTGGCGATTTCCACGCTGCTGTCGGCGTGCGCGCTTGCACCGGGCCAGCACATGGCAGGGCCCGCCGTGTTGCCGGTCACGACTGCCGACAACGGCGACGTGACCCGTGACATGAAGGTCCCGGTCAAGCAGATCGACCTGACGCTGATCAACCAGATGCACGCGGAGCAGAAGCACGGCACCGCGTGGCCGATTCCGGGCAATCTGCTCGGTAAGCCGGGCGCCTACAAGCTCGGCCCGGGCGACGTGCTGCAAATCACGGTTTGGGATCATCCCGAGTTCGCCGCCGCGGTCGGCCAGCCGACGCAGAACACGAAATCGTCCGATGCAGCGCCCGGTTTCGTCGTCGACAGCGACGGCAACGTACAGTTTCCGTACGTGACACGACCGATCCGCGCGGCCGGAAAGACGGCGGCGCAGGTCCAGCGGGAGCTTGATGCCGAACTCAGGAAAGTGTTCATCAAACCGCAAGTGACCGTTCGCGTGGCGTCGTTCCGCGCCGAGCAAGTGTATGTCGACGGTGAAGTGCGCACCCCTGGTTCGCAGACGATCAACGACATTCCGATGACACTGGTCGAAGCGGTCAACCGTGCAGGCGGCTTTGCGCCGACCGCGGACCAGAGCCGCGTGACGATCACGCGCAACGGCGAGATCTACCCGGTCAACGTCGCGCAGTTGATGAAGACCGGCAAGAGCCCCGCCACCATCATGCTGCAGCCAGGCGACCTGTTGCATGTGAGTGCCCGCGACGACAATCCCGTCTATGTCATGGGCGAAGTGAACAAGCCGACGGCCGTGCCGCCCCTGCGCGACGGCTCGCTCACGTTGAGCGCGGCGCTTTCTGAGGCTGGCCAGCTCAACCAGCAGACGTCGAACGCCAAGCAGGTTTTCGTGCTGCGCAAGGCCGCCGACAGTGAGCCGGTCATCTATCACCTCGACATGGAGTCGCCTGTCTCGATGCTGCTCGCGAATCAATTCCCGCTCGCGTCGAAGGACATCGTGTACGTCGACAACACCGGGCTGGTCCGCGCGAGCCGCGTGCTGAACCTGCTGCTGCCGGCGATCAGCGCGGGCTTGACCGGCGCGCTCATCACCAAGTAATCGGCCGGTCGGTGCGACGACAACGGCGACGCGTATCCACTCGCGTCGCACAACGGCAGCGGCGTGGAGGGATGGCGAATCCAACGCATCGCGCCACCACTGCCGGCGCGCCGTCAGCGCGTGATTTTCATCACCCCGAACGCGCCGACAGGTTAATCAGTCCGACCCGCTCACGACGAAGCACATAGGCAAGCGCGACAGCGACGGCCGTCTCGGCGATCAACACCGCGATAGCCGCCCCGCGCTCCGCGAACAGCATGGCAAGCGGCGGCAGCAGTGTCACGTTCAACGCGCCGGACGAGATCAGGATGATGCTGAAGGCGCGCTTCATGCCCATCGGCAACATGGTTTGAACGCCGAACAGATCCGTCATGCAGGCCATGAACGGCACCAGCGCCAGGCAATGCAGCACACCGACCGTCGGCGCAAACGAGCTGCCGTACAGGATCTGGACGACGAACGGCGCGCTCAAGTAGATCGTCGCCGACATGGCAAGCACCGCCGCGCCCTGCAGCACGATCAGCTTTCGCAGGAACGCAAACGCATCGTCACGCGCGTGATGCATCAGATACGTGACATGCGGATAGGTCGCGGCTCTCAGCGGTTGCAGCAAACCGACGGCGGCCCGGATCAACTTGTCGCCAGCGGCGAAATAGCCGGCCGCGACGCTACCCGATACGATACTGAGCAGGACGGTATTGGTCGATGCGTAGAACGAGATCGACGTCGATGCGAGAAAGACCTGCGAGCCGCCTTTCAGGGCCGCGGCGATGTCCGCGAACCGCAAGCGGACGCTTTCGACCTCACGACGAAAGAACAGGTAGGCCAGCAACGTTACGCCGCACAGCAATGGCACCGCTGCATTGATGGCCACCGCGTGCAGGAGATCGTCCGGCGTGCGCACCCACAGGAAGAATGCGATGACACTGCACGCACGGTATACGACCACGGTGACGCTGTAGACGCTCAGCTTCTGGATTCCCTGGAAGTACCAGCCCGGCGTCAGCGCGGCACCGACCGCCATCCCGAATCCGATCAGCAGAGCCGTACGCTCCGCGGCGAAATGCGGAATGAGCAGGGTCAGCGCGACAAGTACGACGAAGCCGGCGGCCGTGATCGCCCATTGCGCGCTGACCGTCGCCCAGAAAATCCGCGATCGCTCCATCCTGCCGTCCGCCAGCGCGACCCGCGGCGTCGCCGTCAGGTCGAAGCTGTAATTGGCCAGATTGATGAAATACGTTGTCACCGCCAGCACGAACGACAACCGCCCGTATTGCAGCGGGCCGAGCACGCGCGTCAACAGAGGTAACGTGACGAGCGGCACGACGTACGTCGAGATTTGCAACGCAAACAACAAGGCGAAATTCTTTCGGACAGCGGTCATCGTGCTTTATGGGCTGAGGGTAAACAGTGTGCCGACTGTCAATGTGCCCACGTTCGCGGTCCATCCGTGCCAATGCCGAGTACGGCACACAGCGACGACGCGTAGCATTCGACCGAGTAACGCGACCAGTCGTAGTGACGATTTTCGCGATCGAGATGCGCGCGCAGTTCGGCGAGTGCATGCGCGAAGCCTTCGGGCGTGCTCCGGTAGAGGATCTTGTTACCGATCTCGTCACCAAAGGTCGACAGGCTTCCGATGTCGTGCACGAGCGCCGGCAGGCCGAGCATCGCCGCCTCCACGATCACAAGGGGGGCGTTTTCCACCCAGATCGACGGCAACACGAGCGCATCGTGCATCGGAAGCGCGGCGAACAACGTTGCATGATCGAGGCGCCCGGCAAAGCGCAGCCTCCCCGACTCGACGAGCGTCGCGTGACGGTTTTCCAGGTCGGCTCGCTCGGCCCCGTCGCCGTAGACGGTCAACGACGCAACCGCATCGCCGGCCGATTCGCTCATGAGCGCGAGAAACCGGCCGAGGCCCTTGTCAGCATCCACCCGTCCGACGAACGCCAGATCGAGGCGATCGCCCCGGGCGGGTTTGGGCAGACGGGGAACCAGCGTCGCGTCGATCGGGTTCGGTACGAGTGTAGCGGGAGTTCGACCGCACTGCGCGATGAGATCTCGCATGAACGGGCTCGGGCAGAGGATCTCGTCGAACAAGCCAAGCGGATCGAAAAGCGCATTGACCGCATGCCAATGCAACTTCTTCGCGACATCGTGGAGAATGCCGCGCGGGCTGGCCTTCAGCGCGACGCGCCGGCTGCGATGCAGCAGGTCGATCGACAGCGGTTGCGCGCGCCCGCGGGGATAGACAAGCAGGCTCGGGTTGTAGAACAACAAATGGTAATCGTGCGCGGTCATGAACAGGCCACATCCCGAGTGCCGCTTGTAGCGCGCGAGAACGGGCAGAATCGCGCTCGACAGCCGGTTGTGGTAGTTGTGCACGAGGATTCGTTGCGGGCGAAACCGGTCGAGCAGCGTGACGAGGGCACGCGCGGCGGCTGGTGACCATGCAGATGCACGCCCGCCACCTTCGACCTCGGGTAATGCACGCTCGTCGAAGGTTTCGACGACAACGCCGTCACGGGCCCGCAGCACGTCGACGGACACCCGGTACACTTCCTCCGCACCGCCCTTGCGAGCGAAATCGTTGATCACCAGCACACGCATCACGATCGACCTCGGCGAACGCAATGTCGCAAGTGCGATGCCACGTCATCGCCTGCACGACAGGGCCTGATGGTTGCACGCGCGTTTCGCGAACCGGTGTCATCCCGTGTCGCATGCACCCGATCGGGCGTTGCCCGCTCGCGGTGACGCAGATCCCACTTCCGATGTTGCCGGCACTCTTGCTTCATTGTCATTCCTGAACGGAGTCGCGATGGTGCTTGCGAACAGGCAACCCCATGAAAATTCGACACGGTCAGGATAAGGCGACAGGTGCGGCGGATCTGTTCGTCCGGTTACGTTAGCGGAAGACTTTGGCCAAACCACCGATGTCCCGCTCCCCGGAGCGGGACATCGGCACGGACGTCATGAAGGCGCGTGTTCCGGTTGCGCGGATACCCGGAATTCGGCCGGCGCGTACCAGCCGGCAAGCAGCGCGGCGCATCGGGCGACGACGTACTGCGCAGCGGCGTTGCCGTGCAGCGAATGGTCGAGCGTGTCCTTCAGGTCGACGGATACGTTCGGCAAATGCGCGAACGCACCGGATGCGGGACCGAAATTCCGGACGAGCGCATCGACGCCGGCATCGAACGTGCCGTACATGAGATGGGTCCGGATGCCGCGAGCCGACATGTCACGCATCAATCCTCGCGGTGTCCCGTTACCCGGACGCCAGCCGAGATGCTCGCCGACACGCTTGACGGGAACGCTCATGACGCCCGTGACGAAACGGAACAGGGCACGCAGGACCGGCCGCAGATCGCGCCCTTCGAGTATCAGCCGGCGCAGCTTGTGGCGGCTGCGCAGCGATGCCCAATAGCCACGCATCGAATTGGTCTGGTTGCTGACAGCATTCGCGAGCGTTTCTCCGCGCGGCCAGATGAAAACGGGAAGATTGACCGCGATCACGCCGGCGAATTGCTCACGCGCGGCGGCATGAAGCGACGCGTACGCTCCGGAGCAAATGCCGAACGCCACGATCTCGCGATGCCCCTGCGCCTTCAGCCACCCGGCCGCGGATGCGATATCGTCGATCACCTGATCCGAATACGGAATGCCCGACTGATCGTCACTCGCACGCGAGCCGCTGTCGCCAATGCCACTCGAATCGATACGCAGGCTGCTGATACCCGATGCCGCGAGCGACCGGGCGAGGCGAACCGCAAACCGGCCGTCCGCGACGTGCGGATTGGCCGCCGTATTGGCGATCAACAGGGTCGGTGCGGCGGCGCGTCGGATACTGCCGGCCGGTTCGCACAGTACGCCGACCATGCGCCCCGGTCCCACGGAGACCAGACGTTCGATACTGCCTTCTCCAGCCAGGGACACGGCTGACTCGCTGCCCCGCGTGGAGACGCGAACGGCCGCATCGGAACCGTCGTCGATCCAGTTCGCGACCGTGTCGAGCAAACCGTCGGGCAGCCGCGACCAGACCGGTTCCCGCATGAGGTTGCCCCAGTCCGGGCAGGTCTGCAGGTCGACCGAAACACCGCGCGCCTGGAGCGCGTCCGACAGCGCGGGACCGTCGCCGTACGGCATATCGACGAGCAACGCGCGGGGCGGCAGCGTCCGGAGTTGTCCGACGGACTCGCACAGCTTGATGCCCCGGAGTGCCGCGACGAGATCATCCGGATACGCGTGCCCGAGCACATGGAGAGGCCGCTCCTCCCGGACCGCGTCCCGCACGGCCGGAGGCGCGTTGTCGAGCCAGCGTTGCGCCACGAGCGAAAGCTCGCGCAGGTAGTTGCGACCGCGCACGACGGGGGCAAGTGCGATGAAACTCGCGAGCCCCGGTATGCCGTCAGCGGCAAGCAATGCCAACGCGGCACCGGCGCGCACGCCGATGAGTGTCAGGTGATCCACATCGGCGTTTTCGTGCAGCGTCCGAACGGCATGCCGGATGCTCTCGAGCATGTGATCGAAGCGTTCGGCATCCCGTTCGTCCCCCAGTGAATCGCCGCTGGCCGGATACTGAAAGCGCAGCACCGGGAAGCCTCGGTCGGCAAGATGCTCGGCGATCGAACGCACAAGTTTGTGCAGCCAAAGCGCCTCATGGCCGAGCGGTTCGCAGATGACAACGCCATGTGGTCGGTTACCCTCGTGAAGCCACCCAACGCATCCATCGAACTGGATGGGTGTCATGTTTGGTCCTTATTTTGAGTTTATGGTGGGTCGCATGTCGACGCATGCTTGCCGGTGCCCAGGGGACAAGCGGCCGATCATTGCCCGGACGATCAACGCGCGGCGAACGTACGACACGCGAACCGCCCCCGCGGACTACCCCGATCCGCGGATCCTTCGAGATTGAGACCTGTTCTGAAAATGCGCTTTCTGCATGTCAAAACAGCGTGGCCCTTCGGATCGGATGACCTCGACACACCGGGCAAGCGCCCCCATCTCGAATGCCTGCCGAAAGTAGACCATTCAATACTGACGTAATCCGTACGCTACATTACATTTCCAATACACCCCGCCTTGCTTCGCACCGGGCGAACAGGAACGACGAATGGGTACGGCCCTGCTTCGGCAAGCACGAAAACCGTGAACACGCCTTCGAATCCCGGTTTCGCGGCGTAACGGCAGCGCCGATCGTGCCCCGCCGTGGCAACTCGCGCAGGACCACCAGATTGAACACTGACCGGAGCGGCGTGTATGTGAGGTCCCTCACATAAACCCGCCTCCACACCAACAGATGCCCGCGTTTGTCGTCGAATTGCCAATGCGCTTTCCGGCATCTGCGATCGTGAATATCGCTGACGCCGACGAAAAGGCGGTTGATCGGGTGCCCGTCCATTTCCTTCCCGCCCCTCCCGATTTCACGTCAGGTTCGCCGCCTGCGTTACTGCCCCAGTCTCGGAATCATCGCGATGGAGGGCGCGGCGCTATAGGTCACCGTCATGGCGTCGCCCGGCTTGAGATCGATCATGCCGTTGGTTAATCCGGTCGCATACGCCTGCTGTCCGTTTCGCGATACGTTGATCGACAACACCGTACCACCGGAGACCGACATGCTGACCGCGCTAGGGTAGCCGTTCGCGAATGTCCACGGCGAAGCACTCACCGTCTGGGTAACCGTCCCCAACTGCACGCCGAGGCCGACAAATCCGTTTTGCGCGAGGTTGTCTTCGCTCCACGACGTGTAGGCCCACGAAGCTGACGAGATCAGCGAGTCGATTGCGCGGGGGTAATTGACCGGCTGGGCCATATAGTTTCCCTGCAGTTTGAGCAATGCACCGGCCGTAAGCGTCCCGACCGTGATGAGCCGCGCGAAGCCGTTGCAGCAACCGATATTTTCCCCGGCGTTGCCGCTGATCTCGGTGAACGACGTACACGATCCATCTACATAGATTCCGTCCTTCGAGATACCGGACAACTGGTTCTTCGAAACGATGCACCCACGAGTGCTGTACAGGGTGATTCCGGAAACGGCACTCAGTCCGCCAGTCCCGGTGAACGTGATCAGCGCGCCACTGGCAATTCCGCTGCCCGTGAAATTATTGGACAACGTGACCGTGGGGCCATTTCCGTTACCGGAAACCGACGTCACGTAAGTGCCGACCGGAATGTTCGTTCCCGATACACCCTGCCCCACCGCACAGCCGCGGGCCGACGGATACGGCGTAAACGTCAGCGTGTTGGTTCCCGCCGCCGACGCAGCCGAGGTCGTGATCGCTTGAGACGTCATGCAGACCATCGGGGTAAAGACGATCGACGTACCGCTCGCGACGGCGCCGATCGTGGGCTTGCTGAGTGTGACCGAATTCGCCGTTACACCGGTCACGAACGTCCCAGGCGCGATATTGGTACCGCTGACGCCCTGCCCGATCGACACGCCAGTCGTTTCGTCACCGGGCGATCCGAAGCCGTAGTTGTCGTTATAAGTAACGCCGGTCGTCGCGGCGAACGTCAACGACGTCGCGGCACTCAAGGCGGCAGCGGTCGTCGCGATCGTCGCGCCGAACAAGCCGACGCCAGAAAAAATCACGGTCCCGCCACTCGGCACGGTCGCAGTTTTATTCAGCGTGACCGCAGCCGCCGCTGCCGACAAGACCGTCCCGATCTGCATACTCGTCGACCCGTTGAAATACCAGGCTGTCATGCCGACCGCAACGCCCGGGTTATTGGCAAAGTTCAGCGTCGCTGACGACGATGTTGCACTGACGGTCGTCAACGGGAATCCGTTCTTGTTGTTTGGATCCCATGCATTGCTGATCGAATTCTGGGAAATATTGACATGGATGTTGCTTCCGGCCTGCTGCCACAGCCCGATCGGCGTGCCTGCCGAGTTCTTGATCGTGTTATTGACGATCGTGATGTTCGAATTATTGAATCCGGCCGTCGCTGTCACGGCCAATGCCGCATAGCCGATCGGGCCGTTTGACGAGTTGACGATTGCACCAATGTTGGACTGAACCCCACACGTATCCAGAATGTTATTTGCGACGGTGACATTGTCGTTGCCGTACGACTGGTAAACGCTCGTCAGTTCCGACGCGATATAAATACCGGCCGCCATCGGCTTGTAGATCTGGTTGTCGGTAACCGTAATCTCTTGCGCACCTACAATCGCTATACCGCGTGCATACTTGGTGCCCACGACCCGGTTATTCGAAATCGTAATGCGACGAGGACGGACGCCCTCGTTGAAGTAACCCACCACGGCAAACGCGTCGTCGCCGCCATTGATCACTTCGTTGTTCGTGATGGTGATATCCGCGCTCGCCTTGGTAACGTGTATGCCGTCATGCCAAATATCGAGCAGCGTATTGTCGAACACCTTGCCGTTGACACAGCTGCGCATGAGCGCTCCGCCCCCGGCGGAATTGTTGAACTTGCATCCTGAAATTTCGAACTGGCTGCAATCCTGCAAGTTGATCGATCCGGCGTTCTCGTCCGGATAATAGGCGGTTGCATTCTTTGAAAAAAACTGCAGGTTCTGAATTTTCAAGTTGCTGGCATTGCGCCAGTAGATCACCGAATTCTGGCCTTGCGGCGTCGTGCACTGCAGGATCGAGTTCCACCCCGCCCCGATGATCGAGGCCGTGGCGGTCAGCGTATTGCTGTACAAGTAGGTACCCGGCGGAAAATACAACGGGATTCCGGCATTGAGCGCCACCTGGAGTGCCGCCGTATCGTCCGTCACACCGTCGCCCATCACCCCGAATCGCCGCACACTCGTCGGCAGATCGACCAGCTCCTGGAGAAGCGTTCTGGCGATCAGGCCCGTCGAGCTACCAACGAGATACGTAGCCGGGAATTCTGCTGTCATTTAAGTGCCCCTGCGATCGCAATTCGTTGCGACGCAAAAAAGTGAAAATTGAATGGCGGGATTCTTGATGAATTCTCTGTTTCGCAACCTCATCGACCACCTTCGATAGGCGTGGGCTCACAGTGGGTCGCGCAAACCCGTCTCAGAATAGAGGCGGTTATCTCGAGGAAAAGTGCGCGGAATAACCGAAGCGGACTGACCCATCCGAAAACGCTTGCCACGAATGCAGCAGTCCGACATCGCGCCGGGCGGCGCTTTTTCCATCGAGCGCGTACTTCTTACCCCGCCATCCGATTCCAATCGGGAACGTTGACCGCCTTTTCCTCCCATCGCTCCACCGCGTCGAAAAAAGATCGTACGTATCGGTACAAACACCGATGCTGTAGTCAAACTACATTCGTACGATTGGTCGCTGCAGAGAATCGCTACATCCGATTCGGCAGTGTCGGACGGTCCGCGTCGCCGTCCTCGATGTTCGATCGGGCCCAACCGGCCGTAACGATTCCCCGCCCGGCCTGGCATGCCGACGCGCAACCACCCTGCATCGCCAGCCGAATACGTCCGATGCGAATCCATCGAACGTGCGCAGCTCCAGACATCATTCGAACAACCGGCAATACGATCATGGAGAGCAACATGCGGGACACCCTCTGGCCGGCCGTCGTGCTGGCAGCGACCCTCTGCACCACCGCCTACGCCGGCAACGCCGATTTCAATTCGCAGGGCGACGCGACCGACGCATTCGCGTCAGCCGCCGCGCAGCGGCGCGCCGACCTGCTCGTGCGCAAGATGACGCTCGACGAGAAGCTCCAGTTCATTCATTCGCAATACGAAATGTCCAAGGTGCCGGGCGGCGGTGCCGGCTACATCCAGGGTGTGCCTCGGCTCGGCATTCCCGATCTCAACATGGTGGATTCGGCGACGGGCTCCGGCAGCACCTCGCAGGCCAGCACCACGTTCCCGGCGACGATCGCCGTCGCCGCGAGCTGGGATCGCCGGCTGTCGTACGACTATGGCAAGCAGGTCGCGATCCAGTTGCGCGCGCAAGGATTCGGCATGGGCCTCGCGGGCGGCACCAATCTCGCGCGCGAGCCGCGCGGCGGCCGCCTGTTCGAGTATCTCGGCGAAGATCCGCTGCTTGCCGGCGACCTGCTCGCCGAACGCACGCTCGCCACGCAGCGGCAGAAGGTCATCGCGACGATCAAGCACTACGCCGGCAACGAACAGGAGCACGGCCGGATGGGCGGCAACACGCAGATCGACGAACGCACGCTGCGCGAGCTTTACCTGCTGCCGTTCGAGATCGCCGCGAAGCGCGGCCGCCCCGGCAGCGTGATGTGCAGCTACAACCGCCTGAACGGCACGTATGCGTGCGAAAACCCTCACCTGCTGAACGACGTGCTGAAGAACGAATGGGGCTTCCAGGGCCAGGTGCAGTCCGACTGGGGCGCCGCGCACAGCACCGCGGCCGCGATCAACGCCGGGCTCGACGAGGAAGAAGACGTCGGGCCGACCGTCTACCTCACCCCGGCGGCCGTCAAGCAGGCGATCGCGAACGGCTCGGTGTCGACCGCGCGCCTCGACGACATGGTGCGCCGCAAGCTCGCCGTGATGATCCGCGTCGGCGTGATGGACGATCCGGCCAAGGGCGGCGGCACGATCGATTTCGCGTCCGCGAACCGGTTCGCGCAGGCAGCCGCCGAGCAGTCGATCGTGCTGCTGAAGAACGACGGCAACCAGTTGCCGCTGGCCGCGGCGGCGCTGTCGCGTATCGCCGTGATCGGCGGCCACGCGGATGCGGCCGTGCTGTCCGGCGGCGGCTCCGGCAACACGCGCGATCCGGTTTCGGGTTCGTTCGCGGGCTGCGGCGGCCTGACGTTCGGGTCGTCGACGGGCTGCAGCTGGTGGCGCAATCCGTGGCTGAAGGTCGACGTGCCGATCGTCGCGGCCATTCGCGCGCTCGCGCCGGCCGCGCAGGTCACGTACGCGGGCAACAGCGATCAGCAGTCGCCGTTCCGCGCGTACACGCAGCAGGAGATCGACCAGGCCGCGGCGCTCGCGGGCCGCTCGGACGTCGCGATCGTCGTGGTCGCGCAACCGGCCGGCGAGGATTTCGGCGACCTACAGAGCCTGAGCCTCGCGAATCCGTCGAACCAGGATGCGCTCGTCGAAGCCGTCGCGCGTGCGAATCCGCACACGATCGTCGTCGTCCAGAGCGGCAATCCGGTGCTGATGCCTTGGAAGGACAACGTATCGGCGATCGTCGAGGCGTGGTATCCGGGCGAAGCCGGCGGCAAGGCGATCGCGAACGTGCTGTTCGGCGCGGTGAATCCGTCCGGCAAGCTGCCCGTCACGTTCCCGGCGCGCGATCAGGACTCGCCGACCTGGGGGCAAAACGGCGCGTTCGACAACGATCCCGTCTACGCGGAAAAGCTGAACATGGGCTATCGCTGGTACGACGCGCGCAACATCAAGCCGATGTTCGAGTTCGGCTACGGGCTGTCCTATACGCACTTCGCGTACTCGGGACTGTCGGTGTCGAGACAATGGGACGGCTCGCTGAGCGTCGCATTCACGGTGCGCAACGACGGGCGTGTCGCCGGCGCGGAAACGCCGCAGGTCTATCTCGGCGTGCCGTACAAGGACGAGCCGCCGAAACGGCTGGTCGGCTGGGAGAAGATCCGGCTGAATCCGGGCGAAGCGCGGCGCGTGCGCGTGACCGTGTCGCCGCGGATGCAAAGCGTGTGGGACACGTCGCGTAACGGCTGGCGGGTCGTCTCGGGCGGGACGGTGTATGTCGGTGCGTCGTCGCGCGATATCCGGCTTCAAGGCAACTGATCGCCGGTGAACCCGCGGGGAGCCGCGTGCCCGGCTCCCCGTCTTTGCCGATCGTTCGAGCGGCGTTACCGGAGCAGCAGCGCCAGCACCGCCGCGAGCGCGGCCATCGCGACGATCGCCGCGGCCACGCCGGCCAGATGCGCGGCAACCACCAGGCCGGCCGGCAATCGCGACCCGATGCCGGCCATCACGCACCACCCGCTTCCAGCGTATCGAGCAACGGCCGCGCCAGGTGCAGGACCTGATACACCGTACCCGCGCCACCCTCGTCCGGTTCGTGCTCCGTGACGACGGCCCGCGTCAGTCGCCAGCGCAGCGGGTCGAGACTGACGACAGCGGCCACCACGCCCTGCCGTGCCGCCGTTTCGCGATTGCGCGCGATCTCTCCTGCAAGCGTCGCGTCGAGGTCGGCATCCGGCGGAATATCGAGGGTTTCCAGACGCGCGAAGCGTCCCATCGACGCACGGCCCTTGCGCGCCTCGAGCACGACCTGGGTTTCGATCGGCGCGCGCCCGAAGCTGTCCGTCACGACCCGATAGCGGCCGGCCGTCACGAACCGCGCGAACGCCTGTTCGTGACGCCACAGATAAAAAGACGCATAGCCGTTTTCCGTCGCGCCGTAACGGCCGGCCTCGCGCAGCAGGAACCCCTTGAACAGCAGATCCGGCGTGTCGTCCCAGAGCGCGCCGCGTTCGCGCACGCGGTTGCGGATGATGTCGAGGTCGTAGTCCGCCGGCAGGCGGTGCACGTAGTACGCGGTCAGCATGGTCGACTCCTGGCGAAAGCAACGGGTGACATTCAGGAAAACGTGCGAACAGCGTAGAAGACCTTGAATCATTTGAAAAGACGATGGCATCATATTTCAATGATTCGATTCTTAAATGGATGAGTGCGCGATGAAAACGCTCGACATCGAAGCCGTGCAAGCGTTCGTGCTGACCGCCGACCTCAAGAGCTTCACGCGAGCCGCGGAAGCGATGGACACGACGCAATCGGCCGTGAGCCTGAAGATCAAGCGGCTCGAAGAGGGGCTCGGCCGCCGCCTGCTGGAGCGCACGCCGCGGCAGGTCCGCCTGTCGGCCGACGGCACCGCGTTCCTCGAGCCGGCGCGCGAGCTGGTGGCCGCGCACCACGGCGCAATCGGCGCGTTCGGCACGGGCCAGCGGCGGCTGGTGATCGGCGTCAGCCACCATGTCGTCGGCGCCGATCTGCCGATGCTGCTGCGACGCATGAGCGAAGCGGAGCCGACACTCGTGCTGGAGATCCGCGTCGCGGCGTCGCGCGACGTGCTCGATGCATTCGACCGCGGCCAGCTCGACGCGGCCGTCGCGCTGCAGCACGACAGCCGGCGGCTCGACGGCGAGACCATCCTGTCGGAGTCGTTCGGCTGGATGGCCGCAGCCGATTTCGAGTACCATCCGCCGCAACCGCTGCGGCTGGCCACGCAGGCCGAACCTTGCAGCGTGCGGCGCATGGCCGTTGGCGCGCTGGACGAGGCCGGTGTTCCGTGGACCGAGGTGTTCGTCGGCGGCGGTATCGCGACGATCGGCGCGGCGGTATCCGCGGGGCTGGCCGTCGCGGCGCTCGGGCATCGCGTGGCGCCCGCCGGCACGGTCGACGTCGGAACGCGATACGGGCTGCCGCCGTTGCCGGCGCGCGACGTGGTGCTCCATTCCAGCCTGACCGACGCGCGCGCCCGGCAGGCACTGCGCACGCTCGGCGCGGCGCTGCGGTCGTCGATCGGGGTACGTTGACGTCGCACGCACGGGTGCGTTCCGAACCTCTCACGGGGAAAACCATGCGCCCGCTGCGCGACCGGTTCAACGAGCGCGGGGCCGCCCTTCAGCTATCCACGCGATCGACCTCGGGAGCCCATGGTCGTTCGACGGGCGGCATGCTCGCGCACGGTGGCCATCTTCGTCTGCGTCTTCGTATCCGGCACATCGCCCGAGCCGGGTTTCGACCGCATCGAAATGCTTCGATGCGCACCACGGTAAAATTCCCGTTTCGTCCCGTCCGCGCGTGCAGGTGCCATCCACGTGCGGGCCGATATCCCAGCATCGCCAGGCCATCATCACCTTGACTTCCTTACCCGTTGCTCGCGGCGCATGAGTTACACGCTCGCCACCACCTATATCCGCGAACTCGAGATCCGCAAGAGCCGCTTCATCGGGCTCGCGATCCCGGTCGACGACCGCGATGCCGCGATGCAGGCGCTGCAACGCCTGCGCGACGCGCATCCGACGGCCACCCATGTGTGCTGGGCGCTGCTGGCCGGCGGCCAGTCGGGCATGTCGGACGACGGCGAGCCGTCGGGCACGGCCGGCCGGCCCATTCTCGAAGTGCTGCGCCATCACGATCTCGACGGCGTGCTCGGCGCGGTCGTGCGTTACTACGGCGGGGTGAAGCTCGGCGCGGGCGGACTGGTGCGCGCCTATACGGATGCGATCGCCTCGGCGCTGCTCGATGCCGAGCGCATCGAGCGCATTCGCCAGACGCGGCTCGCGATCGAGATCGGCTACCCGGAGGAGGCGCGCGTGCGCCGCTGGATCGAACAGGCCGGATACGAACTGGTGGACAGCACGTACGGCATGACGGTGAAACTGGTGATCAAGCTGCCGGAAACCGCCGAGGCCGATGCGAGGGCCGAATTGTTCGACCTGACCCAGGGGCGCTCGGGGTTTCCGGACCTGTGACGCGCGGGCAAGGCACCTGCCTTCCCCGCTTTGCCTGACGCTGCCAGGCGCATTCCGGCGTCAGTAAGTATCCGGCACGATCATGTCGTCCGGCGTCGGCCGGCGGATGTAGTCCTCGTGATGCTCGCGCGGCGGCAGGTCGATCGACGGGTGCGGCACCTCGTGATACGGCACCTGGCCCAGCAGATGGTGGATGCAGTTCAGCCGCGCGCGCTTCTTGTCGACGGCCTGCACGACCCACCACGGCGCCTCGGGAATATGCGTGCGCTGCAGCATCTCCTCCTTCGCGGCCGTATAAGCCTCCCAGCGGCGCCGGCTTTCGAGGTCCATCGGGCTCAGCTTCCACTGCTTCAGCGGATCCTGGATCCGCGCCTGGAAACGCACTTCCTGCTCGTGATCGGTGATCGAGAACCAGTACTTGACGATCTGAATGCCGCTGCGCACGAGCATCTTCTCGAACTCGGGTACCGACCGGAAGAACTCCTCGTACTCGTCGTCGGTACAGAAATTCATCACGCGCTCGACGCCCGCGCGGTTGTACCAGCTGCGGTCGAACAGCACGATCTCGCCGCCGGCCGGCAGATGCGCGACGTAGCGCTGGAAGTACCATTGCGTGCGCTCGCGGTTGTTCGGCGCGGGCAGCGCGGCGACACGGCACACGCGCGGATTCAGGCGCTGCGTGATCCGCTTGATCACGCCACCCTTGCCGGCCGCGTCGCGCCCTTCGAAAATGACGACGAGCCGGTGCCCGGTGCTCACGACCCAGTCCTGCAGTTTCACGAGTTCGCCCTGCAGCCGGAACAGCTCGCGGAAATACTGCTTGCGTGCCTCGCGACGCGCCTGCGAAAACAGCAAGTCGTCGCCGTCGTCGAAGCGACGGTCGTCGAGCTCCATTTCGAGTTCTTCGTCGTATGCGTCGACGAGATCTTCCTCGAAGCGGCGCTGACGCGCTTCCATCGAGCTCGAATCGGCAAGGTTGTCGGTCTCGGTGCGGGTATCTTTGTCGCCCATGGGGCCTCCTTCCATCATTGACGCGGCCAAACTTCGCCATTATCCCAGCGTCGCGCGTCAAATTGATGAAAACCGGCCGCCGGGACCGTCAGAAGCGGAAGTTCAGCAGCACGCTGGCCAGCACCGGATTGGCCGAAATATCGAAGGTGTTCGATGCAAGCGTCCGGTTCGGCTGGCTGATGTCGAGCGTGATCTTCGTCCGCAGCGGGATATAGGTGACCATCCCCGTGATCCAGAGCCGGCGCGTGATCTGGTAGCTCGCGCCGACGGTGAACACCGGCTCCCACACGCTCTTCACCTTCGCCGATACATTGGTCCGCCCCGACAGCAGCAGGTCGCCGCCGGCATCCCAGATCCGCTGGAACATCGCCGGGTCGAGCAACAGCGACTGCAGGCTGCCGATGTCCGCGCCTGCCGCGAGCAGCCCGCCGAGCGACGCGAGCTTGCGCTGGAACACGGGGTTCAGGTTCGTGTTCGTGAAGCGCGTGTAGCTGACGCCGATGCCCGCGAACGGCCGGAAGCGATCGTCGCGCTCGCCGAGGTAGTACTTGAACACGACGGACCCGAGCCACGCGCGCGTGGTCGCGAGCGGATTGCTTTGCGTGTTCGCAAGGTCGATCAGCGGAAAACGCCCCTGGACGCCGGCAAAGATGCGCTCGAGCGGCAGCGCGATGCTGCCGTGCCCGCGCAGCGTCAGCACCGGCGGAATGCCCGCGCCGAGTTCGGCCGCCCAGTGCTCCGATAAAAAGTGGGTGAACGTGAACGCCAGCGTGTTCGTATTGCTGAGCGACAGGCTCGACCCGGCGTTCTGGAAGCTGTTCAGCCCGAGCGCGTCGGTATGCGTCGTCACGGGCGTCGACCGGCCGGTCGTCCCGACGAAGTGCCAGCCAAGGCCGACCATGTTGCGGTCGTCGCCCATCAGCTGCTCGAGCAACGGCGGCGCCTGCGCGGCCGGCAGATCGGGCAGCCGCGACGGATCGACCGGATGCAGTTCGTACGGCATCCGGCCGGCGTGGACCACGCCGCCAGCCGATGCGTCATCCGCCGTTGCCTCGCGCGGCGCGGCCGGCGCGCAGCCGTCGTCCGCGCCGTTGTCGTCGAAGCCGATACCGTCGACGCCATCGTCGCGCGCTCCCGCGCACGCGCGCCCCGCTTCACCGGTGCGCTGCCCGAGCGTGATCTTGCGTGCGCTCAACGGGACGGCGTCGAGCGGCGGCACGCCGGCCGCAGCGCCGTCGCGCCCGCCGCGCGCCGGCCCTGCATCGGTCGCCCACGCGCTCGCGTCGAACCCGTCCGCATCGCCGCCCGGCCAGAAGCCGATCCCGTCGGCACCGGCCTGCCAGCGCGGCGCGGCATCGCCGTCCGGCCGCGGCGCGCCGTGCGCGGCAGCCGCGCACGCGAACAGCGTCGCGCCGAGCCAGCGCGACAACGGACGCACGGCGCCCGGCCGCGCGCGGCGGCGGGTAATGTCGCGATTCGCCATCGGCTCAGGCCGGCACGCCGAACAGGCGCTGGCGGATCCGGTACAGCGGCTCGAACAGCCATTCGAGCAGGCTGCGCCGCTCCAGCACGACGTCGGCCTTCAGCATCATCCCGGCCCGCAGCGACAGCGGCCGCCCCTCGAAGGACGGCGTTCGATCGGCGAGTTCGACCCAGGTCTTGAAGTAGGTCTGCGGCGCGGCCGCATCGCCCGGCAGGTTCAGCTCCTTCGCCGAAAACGCGACCGGCGAGATCGACAACACCTTGCCGCGATAGGTGCCGAACTTCTCGACCGGATAGCTTGCGTACGCAACCTTCACTTCCTGCCCCTTCTTCACGAAGCCGGCCTTCGACGACGGAATGTAGACCTCGGCGATCAGCCCGTCGGCCTGCGCGGGCAGGATCTCGACGACGCGCGTGCCCGGCGGGTCGATCACACCGCCCTGCACGACGTCGAGCCGCACGATCTGCCCGTCGGCCGGCGCGTACAGCACCTGGTTCACGTTCTCGTCGATGTTGTATTCCTTCGCGTTCAGCTCCTCCTGCTTGATCTTCAGTTCCGCGTTCGCGCCGTCGTACTTGCTCTGCATCGTGTCGAGGTCGCCGCGCAGCTTCATCGCGTTCTTCGCGAGCTCGGCGCGGCGCAGCAGCAGGTCCTGGTACGCCTGCCCGGCCTGCAGGTACTGCGTGTTGACCTGGTTGTACTGTTCGAGCGTCACGACCTGCTCGTCGAGCAGCTGCTTCACGCGTGCGCGCCGTTCGCCGTACTCGTCGACGATGCGCTTCTGGTCCTGGATCTGCCGGTCGATCAGCCCACGGCTCTCGCCTTGCGCGGCGATCTGCTGGTTGATCTGCTGCACCGACGACCGGTATTCGAGCCGTGCCGCGTCGATCTGCTGCGTCACCTCCACGCGTTGCCGGTCGAGCGCCGCACGCATGCCCTGCACGTTGTTCGCCTGGCTGACGAAGCTCGTGTCGCGCGTCACCGCCATCAGCCGCTGGCCGGCCTTCACCTGCTGGTCCTTGCCGACGTAGATGTCGCGCACCGCCCAGCCCGGCGGCGCGCCGACGCCGATCAGCCCCGAGCGCGGCGTCAGCATCCCCGACACGCTCTCGGTATTCGCGTAGCTCAGTTCGACGAGCGCCGTCACGAACATCGCGAACATCGCCAGCGACAGGTAGCAGAAAAACCGCATCGACACCGGCACGTCGACGACGCCGTGGATCACGGTGCCGAAAGTGGTGCCGCGCGCGAGCTTGCGCGACGGCTTCTGTTCTTGGAGGGCGGAATTCCAGATCGGCATGGGGCAGGCTCGTCAGGCGCGACGCCGCGCGGCCGCATCGAGCAGCGGCGTCGGCATCAGGTAAGGCGTGAAGTGTTCCCAGAAATGCCATTGCTCGGGCTGGCGCACGAGCGCCTGTTCGAGGCGGTCGACGATGCGCTGGTGCGTCGCGCGCACCGGCGATGCGTCGTCGTCCGCCCCGAGCATCGGCGCGAGCGGGCTGGCCGCGAGCCCGGTGAAATGCACCGCGCAGCGATCGCGAAACGGCACGCCCGTCGCATACGCGACGAGCAGCGGAATCCCCTGTTCGACCGCGAGCTTCACGCCGCCGCCGGCCATCCGCACCCAGCGCCCGCCGAGCCGGCAGCGGTTGGTCTTGCCGAACTTGCCGTGCAGGTCGGAAAACAGCAGGAACACGGGCGCTTCGCGCCGCAGGCTCGTGATCAGCCGCCGCAGATGCACGCGCTCCTCGATGTCGATGAACTCGACGTCGCCCGCGCCGTACTCGGCGACGAGCCGCAGCGCATCGTCGAAGAACGCGCCGGGCGCGTCGCGATGCAGGATCACCATCAGCTTGCGGTCGTCGGGAATCATGAAGCGCAGTTTCGTGACGAACAGCATCAGGTTGCCGAAGTGCAGCCCCGCGAGCATCAGCGGGCCGCCGCGTGCGAGCGCCGCGCGCAATTGATCGTCGCCTTCGCACGCCATCCCGTCGATCATCGACTTCATCGACGCGAGGCTGTGCGTGCGCAGCTTGAGTCCGGCGAACTCGGCCTCGAACAGCTCGCGCACGATCGCGGCCGATACTTCCCGCACGCGCCGCGGATCGTCGTTCAGGTGCGCGCTCAGCATGTAGGCGACCGCGCGTTCGATCGATTCGCGAATGGGCGGAAAGCAGCGCAGGCATGCGCCCGAGCACCAGCGCATCAGCCGCAGCCCGAACGCGGGCGACGTACGCAGCGCGACCGCACGCACCGCGCGGCGCAGCAGGAACGCATACGAGAACGGATTGAGCAGGAAGAGCCGCCCGAGCATCACCGTGCCTCCTCGGCCGCGTGCCACGCGCCGGTCGCGTCGGTCAATACGCCGTCGTGCATCTGGTAGATGCGGTCGACCATCGACAGGATCGACGCGTCGTGCGTGACGAGCACGATCGTGCACGGCAGCGTCAACACGTTGCGGCAGATCTCGTGCGTCGTCGCCTGGTCGAGGTTCGACGAAAACTCGTCGAGGATCAGCAGGCGCGGCTCGCAATACAGCGCCCGCGCGATCAGCAGCCGTTGCATCTGGCCGGCCGACAGGAACTTCTGCGTATCGCCGAGCGGCGTGTCGTAGCGGTGGTCGAGCCGCTCGATCTCGTCGTGGATGCAGGCGAGCTTCGCCGCGTCGAACATCGCGCCGATCCGCGGCGCCGGCGCGAAGTTCGTGATGTTGTCGCGGATCGTCCCGCGAAACAGCTGGTCGGACTGCGTGACGGCCGCGAGATGCTTGCGGTACTGCCGCAGGTTCACTTCCGCGAGATCGACGCCGCCGACGAACAGCGTGCCCGGGTCCGGGCGCACGAGCCCGCAGATCAGGTTCAACAGCGTCGTCTTGCCGCTGCCGGTGCGGCCGACGATCGCGATCTTGGCGCCGGCCGGCACGTCGAGCGCGATGTCGCGCAGGATCGGACGGTTGCCGCCCTTCGGCGTGTACGACAGCGCGCGGATCGACAGCGCACCGTCGAATCCGTCGATCGGTCGTACGACCGCATCCGGCGCGGGCTCCTCGGTCTCGGTCTGCAGCACGTCGGCGACGCGGTCCATGTGCACCTGCAGCACCTTGCGGCGCACATGGAGCTGGATCGAATCGATGAACTTGTCCGCGAACAGGTTCTTGTACTGGATGAACGCGTAGATCACGCCGATCGTGCTCTGTCCGTGCATCACGAGCCACGCGCCGTACGTGACGATCACGAGTTGCTCGACGTGCACGATCCCCTTCGAGATCGCATCGAACAGCAGTTGCAGCCGCTCCTGCTGGCGCATCGCCTGCAGCTTCTGCGTGAACGCGTTGACCCACAGGCTGCTGCGCGCGGTCTCGGCCGACAGCAGCTTGATCGAATGCGCGGAACGGATGTTCTCGATCAGCAGCGCATCGGCTTGCGCGCCGCGCGTGAGGATCTGCGACATCGCGTCCTGCAGCCGCGGCTGGATCGCGAGCCGGCTCAGCGCGAACAGCACCATCCCCGCGAGGCTGATGCCGGCCAGCACCGGGCTGTAGTACAACATCAGCACGAGCGTCAGGGTGCAGGTGACGATATTCAGCAGCCCGCCGACCAGCCCGTCGACGAGAAAGCGCCCGACCTCCGACACCGACGACACGCGCGAAATCGAATCGCCGGTGTTGTGGAACAGGAAATAGCCGATCGGCAGCCGCGCGAGATGGCCGACCATGTTCGCCGACAGCTGCTGCGACACGATGTTGCGCAGGTAGCTCTTGATGTTGCCGACGAGGTTCGCGTACAGCGTGTCGAACAGGAACACGATCGCGAACAGGATCGTCAGCAGGTACAGGATGTCGACGTCGGTCTTCTTCAGCGCCTCGTCGATCGTCAGTTGCACGTACGACGGGCCGAGCAGCAGCAGGAGCTGCGCGGCGACGCCGCCCGCGATGCCGATCGCGAGGCTCTTGCGGATGCCCGTCAGCCCTGCGAGGTAGTCGCGCAACCGGATCCGGTCGGTCGGACCCGCCCGCGTGAAGCCGATGTCCGGATTCAGTTCGAGCGCATAACCGGTGATGTGCGTGAGCGCCTGCGCGAGCGGCAGCTTCGTCTCGCCGAGCGCGGGGTCGACGATGTGCACGCTGCCGTAGCCGACCTTCGTCAGCACGACATAGTGGTTCATCCCCCAATGCAGGATGCACGGCGTCTTGAGCGCGTCGAGTTCTCCCGCGTCGAACTGCAACCCGCGCGCGCGCAGCCCGAGATCGTTCGAGATCTCCATCAGGTCGAAGAACGACAGCCCGGAATCGATCCGCACCGGATAGCGGTTGCGCAGCGTGCGCAACGTCGTTTCGCGCCCGTGCCACGACGCGATCATCGCGAGGCAGGCCAGGCCGCACTCCGTCACCTCGTCCTGCAGGACCGGACGGACTTTGCGCGTATTGAAGAGCATGGTCGGGCACCCGGGGCGCGACGACACGCCGCCCGGGCCTGCCGTGCGGGCCCGTGGCGGGTCGTGCGCGATACGCATGGGCGCAGCCGGCGCACTGCCGGCCGCGGCGGAAGACCGGTGTTACCGGCCGCTCAGCGCGACGAGCCGAGCGACATCCGGAACTGTTCGACGGCGCGGGTCTGGTACTGGGTCATCAGGCCCTGCAGCGTGGTCCCGATCGACTGGTTGACGAGATCGACCGTATAGGCAGCCGAATTGGAGTAAAGCGACGCGCCGCCACGAATCTGGCGGGCCTGTTCTTCCGTGATGTCTCGCATTTGTTGTGGCCTTTATATTGTCGGAATGCCTGCAGCCGTCAGCCAATCGAAAACTCAATGGCCGTTTACTTTATTACGGAGATAATCCGGCACTCCCGCCTCCTGATAATCGCCCGATTCCGAAATAATGCATTCCGGAGTCGCTTAATTGCCACTGCGGCGATCGATTCTTTTCCTTCTGTTTCGCGGCATCTCGCGCGGGGGGCGCCTCCCCGCGCACGGCGGTTACTTGCCGGTGTTGTTGAACGTCTTCGGGTTCTGCAGGTAATTGCCGAGGCTCGGCAGGAACTGGCCGAGCGCGGTCACCACCGGCGCGGCGTCAACGGCGAGGCTGCCCAGCGAGCTGATCGCCCCGCCGCCATGCACATTCCTGACCTGTTCCGTCGTCATGACCTTCATCATTCTCTCCTCGTAAAAAATAAAGATGATGCAAAGAACCTTCATTGAAAGACAAACGGCTTTTAATCCCTAGCGACTTGTTAATCTAATAATCACCGCGATTACCAGCCGAAATCAGGCTATCATGCGGTCGCATCGGAATTCAATGGAGGACACACTCTTACAGTCGCAATTTCCGATGTATGACGGCTAAGCGACATTCATGTTTTTTGAATTTCAATTTCAAAACGTTTAAATCCCGCCGCAATGCGTTGCGGCACGGGCAGGAGACGGAGACGGCCATGTTTGAAACGAGGCGCGCGAATGGCGGATCGGCAACGCGGAATGCGGGTATTTCCTTATCAAGATTTCCAACTAGGTGGAATCCCCGACTTGCAACCATGACACTGATCGCTGTAACGGTTATCGGTGCGACCACGAACGCGCACGCGTTCTGCCTCGACACCGCCTACCAGTACGCATCGGTGCACGATCCGCGCTATCTGCAGGCGCGCAGCGAATACGACGCGGCCCGCCAGAAATTCCCCGAAGCGCGCGCGCAGATGCTGCCGCAAGCCGCCGCGCAACTCGAATGGGGGCGCTACGGTACGCACGCGAACCTGTTCGGCATCGACGTCAGCGGCTCGAGCAATGCCGCATACGGTTCCGCCCAGATCACGCAGGCCCTGTTCAACGTGCCCTACCTGTACGACATGCGGCGCGCGACCGAGTACGAGGAATCGGCGAAGCAGAAACTCGAGGTCGCGAAGCAGGACCTGATCCTGCGCGTCGCGAACGCGTGCTTCGACCTGCTGAGCGCGCGCGAGAAACTGCAGTCGGCCGACGACGAGGTCAGCGCGCTGGCACGGCTCGAAAGCGACACGCGGCGCATGGCGCAACTCGGGATGAAGACGATCGGCGACACCGCCGAAATCGAGGCGCGCCGCAGCCTCGCCCAATCCGACGAAGCGCTCGCGCAGACCGACGTCGACGCGCGGCGCGCACGCTACGAGACACTGCTCGGCTCGACGATCGACTTCACGCGCTGGCCCCGGCTCGCGATGCGTGGGTCATCGCCGCGCATTCCGTCCGGCGACTACGCGCCGCAGGACAACCCCGCGTACCGTCAGGCGTATCGCGACGTACAGGTCGCGCGGCTCGCCGCCAAGCGCGTCGGCGCCGAGCACTTGCCGACCGTCGACCTGTTCGCGTCGTATTCGCGCGGGCTCAACCCGAACCTGCGCGGGCTCACCGATCGGTCCGACTTCCATCAGAGCGCGTTCGGCGTGCAGGTGACGATTCCGATCTTCTCCGGCGGCAGCGTGTACTACCGGCAGGTGGAAGCCGAGCACGTGACCGAGCAATACCGCAACCGGCTGCGCGAGGTCGAGGAGCAACTGGGCACCGATCATCGCGAGGCGCTGTCCGCGCTCGAATCGGTCGGCAAGCGCATCCGCGCGCTGCAGCAGTCGCTGCAGGCCGCGCGGCTCGCGTACGATTCGTCGATGAAAGCGCATCAGGTCGGTTACAGCACGACGTACGAAACGCTGAACCTGCGGCGGGACATCTCGGGTATTCGGCAGAAGCTGTTCGACAGTTACCTCGATGCGCTGAAGCTGCAACTGAAGCTGAAAAGCGTGCTCGGCACGCTCGACGAGCAGTCGCTGATCGCGGTGGACAGCTTTCTCGAAAGCAACGCGGCGAACGACCGGAGCTGACGGCGGTTCGATGCATGCGCGATCTGCCGCGGTTCGAAACCCGCTGGTGTCGCGTGTGCCTCGCCGGCGGGTCCGCTGCGAATGCCGCGGCGGGCCCCGACTGGAAAAACCGGCGCGGCGCGGCCGCTACCGCAGAGCGACGAAGCGCTTCGCCGAGGCCTGCGAGAAGCCGCTTCAAGCGGCCAGCATGCAGCCGGAAGGATAATCCCGCATGTCAGCCGGGCGGCGGCAGCACGACCGTGTCTTCCGGCCCGAGCACGCGCCCGTCCTGCGAACGAAGCTCCAGCTTCCTGACCGGCAGTCCGGTTTTCCGGTCGACGAGCAGCACGTGCGCCTCGTCCGGTTCGAAGCAGAAATCCTCACCCCACTGCCGCAATGCGACCAGCAGCGGAAACAGCCCGCGCCCCTTCTCGGTCAGCACGTACTCGTGATGCGCGCCGCCGTCGGCGGCCGGCACGATGTCCATGATCCCGTGCGCGACCAGGTTGCGCAGGCGAGCCGCCAGGATGTTCTTCGCGAGGCCGAGGTTTTTCTGGAATTCGCCGAAACGGCTCAGCCCGTCGAACGCGTCACGCACGATCAGCAGCGACCACCCGTCGCCGATCGCATCGAGCGGGCGGGCAACGCCGCAAAGGGAATCTTCGTGCGTGGTTCGTCGGTTCATCGGTGCGTGCGGTTACGCCGTTCCCTGTGGGCAGGCTGAGCGGCAGTCGTTTTCCATTGAAATGAATGGTTGCAATATAAAACCCGTCTACCCAAAGATCAATGGGGCGAACCCGACTGTTCGCGATCGGCGAACGGCGCGGAGGTTTCGACTCCAATTGACCTGAGATTCAGCCGATTGACTCGTCAATCACGCCATCATCGCTTTCCAACGCTTCGCCACGCATCAACGACGACACCCGGCGGCAGTCGACCGGATCGCGCTTCTGGTTGCAACTTGAAACCTCATGTCCTACGCTTCCATTCGGTTTCACATTGAAACCAAACTACTCGACTACCGAAGGAGCGTTCGATGATCCGGTCCGATGCCACGTTCGACGGCACCTTTCCCTTCGCCCCGCATTTCGACCAAGCATCCGGCTTCCGGATGCACTACGTGGACGAAGGACCGCGCGACGGCGAAACCGTCCTGTGCCTGCATGGCGAACCTACGTGGGGTTACCTGTTCCGCCATCTGGTGACAACGCTGCGTCCGACGTACCGCGTCGTCGTGCCCGATCACATGGGATTCGGCAAAAGCGCGACGCCGCGGGACCGCAGCTACTGGCTGCAGGACCACATCGACAACCTCGAGCGCTTCGTGCTCGCGCGCGGCCTCGAGCGCATCACGCTCGTGATGCACGATTTCGGCGGCCCGGTCGGCATGGGGCTCGCCGCACGTCATCCGGACCGGATCCGGCGCATCGTGTCGGCGAACGGACCAACGCCGTTCGGCCAGCCCGATCTCGTCGAGCGCCTGAATGCGAATGCTCGCGAGGCGCCGTGGTTCCAGTGGATCATGCGCGCGGCGGCCGACGATACGCTCGAAACGGTGCTCGGTCAGCTCGGCTTCAACATCCTGAGCACGCTGAAGCTGAACGGGTTCGAGAACCACGCGGTCATCACCGACACGTGGATCGCCGCGTACGGAGCGCCGTTCGCGCAACCGGCCGACTGTCTCGGCGCGATCGGCTGGGCCCGCGGCTTTGCCGCCGGCGCGCACCGGTTCGAGGAGCCCGATGCGGCGGCACTGCGCGCGATACGCGGCAAACCCGCGCTCGCGCTCTGGGGAGATGCCGACCGGACGCTCGGCGCGGAACACTTCCTGCCGCTTTTCACCGCGTTGTTTCCGTCCGCGCCCGTCGAGCGGCTGGCGGGCGTCGGGCACTACTGCTTCGAGGATGCGCCCGACGCCATCGCCAAGCGGATCGCCGGCTTCATCCGGGCCACCGCTTGAACGCGTTCCGCAGCCGCCAACCTGCACCGGCCGCGGAACACGCGCATCGCTTCATGTCAACGAATAACCCGTGTCACACCGCGCCCGCGCGGATCGGCCATCGCTTCCGGCGTCTTGCCGTCGATCTTGATGACCTGGATGTCGCCGCTGAAATCCTGCCCCTTCAGCGTGTAGCCGCGCGCCTCGATCTGCTTCGCGAGCTCGCCTTCGATCGGGTGGTACGGCTCCCAGAAGATCGTGTTCGGCGGCAGCAGCTGGTGATGGAAGCGCATCGCGCCGACCGCTTCCTTCAACGGCATCTTGAAGTCATAGATGTTGTTGATCACCTGGAAGATCGACGTGAAGATGCGAGAGCCGCCCGGCGTGCCGATCACGAGCGACACCTTGCCGTCCTTCGTCATGATCGTCGGCGACATCGACGACAGCGGGCGCTTCTTCGGTTCGATCGCGTTCGCGTCGCTGCCGACCACGCCGAACATGTTCGCGACACCCGGCTTCGCGGAGAAGTCGTCCATCTCGTCGTTCAGCACGATGCCCGTGCCGTCGGCGATCACGCCCGAGCCGAAGTATCCGTTGATCGTGTACGTGTTCGACACCGCGTTGCCCCACTTGTCGACGACCGAGAAGTGCGTCGTTTCGGCCTTCTCCGGCATCGTCGTGCCGAGGCCCGGCTGCACGCTCTTCGTGTCCGACGGCTCCTTCGGGTTGACCTCGGCCGCCCGCTTCGCGATGTAGGCGTCGTCGGTCAGCTGCGCGATCGGCACCTTGTAGAAGTCGGGATCGCCGAGATACTGCGCACGGTCCGCGAACACGCGTTTCTCGATTTCCGCGACGAGGTGGATGTACTGCGGCGAATTGAGCTTCACGCCCTCGAAGTCCTGCTTGAGGTCGGCCTTCATCTTCAGCAACTGCACAAGGCCGATGCCGCCCGAGCTCGGCGGCGGCGCGGTGATCACGTCGTAGCCGTTCCACTTCGCCTGCACCGGCTGGCGCCACACCGCACGATACTGCGCGAGATCCTCGGTGGTGATCAGCCCGTTGCCGTCGCCGGTCTTCATCGACGCGGCGATCAGTTCGGCCGTCTTGCCCTTGTAGAAACCTTCCGCGCCGTCGTTCGCGATGCGCGTGAGCACGTCGGCGAGGTCGGGTTGCTTGAAGTTCGCGCCGGCCTTCAGCCCGGAGAAGTATTTGTCGAAGTTGGTCTTGCCGCCGAATTCCTTCGATGCATCGACGCCGCGCTGCGCGAGTTGCTCGTCAACGACGAAACCGTCGCGCGCATAGTGGATCGCCGGCGCGAGCACCTGCTTCCACTTCAGCTTGCCGAAGCGCTTCTGCGCTTCCCACATGCCGGCGACCGTGCCCGGCACGCCGACCGCGCGCGGACCGTACAGGCTCATGCCCTTGACGACGTTGCCGTCCTTGTCGAGGTACATGTCCTTCGTCGCGGCGAGCGGCGCGCGCTCGCGGTAGTCGATGAAGTACGGCTTGCCGTCCTTGTAGATCGTCATGAAGCCGCCGCCGCCGATGTTGCCGGCTTCCGGATACGTGACGGCGAGCGTGAAGGCGATCGCAACCGCCGCATCGATCGCGTTGCCGCCTTCCTTGAAGATCCGCTCCGCGGCATCCGCGCTGTACTTGTCGGCCACCGCAACGGCCGAACTCGTCAGGACCGCCGGCTGCGGCCCTTTCGCATAGGCGGGCGCGTTCGGCATAAACCCGATGCCGGCCATCGTCGCAAGCACGGCAGCGGATGATTTGAAGCGATTCAGCGTAGTCATTGCATGTCCCCCATGTGGATCTCCTTCAGGCAGGAAAGGCACCTGATCCGTCGATGACCGCCGGCGCGCCGGCGGCGATCGGCCGGCTTCGTAGTATAGGGGGACAATAAGGGTCGAACACGCGGCATGCAACGACGGCATGCCGATCGTGTGCGCGCGGTCACATTGCGGCGCCGCGACGGCCAAACGAATCGGTCGAAACGGCATGCGTTGCGCGCCCGATGCACGCCGTCACGCAGCGCGCAAAACCGAAAAGTTGCGAACCTCGCCGCCTGCCACGCGGCACACGCAAAAAAATCTGCAAACGCCCCTCCCGCAGCGCGGGTCGATCTGAGAAGATAGCGCCCCGCTTTCGCACGACATCGCTGTTTCGTTCACGTGCCGCTTCACGTTTGTTCGTCTCGCTCCCTATGGCATCACACAACGCACATCATGCGTCCGGCTTCGCGGCCGGCGTCGCCGCCGCCGTCCTCGTCGCGCAAACCGGCGCCACCGGCCCCTGGCACACCGGCATGCTCGCCGCGTTCGTCGCGGGCGTCGCCGGCGGCACCGCACCCGACTGGCTCGAAGTCGCCTGGTGGACCCGCAAGCGCCGCCTGTGGATCACGCATCGCACCGTCACGCACTGGGGCATCGGCTGGGTCGCGCTGCTTGCGCTCGGATGGCACGGGCTGACTCATCATCCGCATCCGCTGTGGGCCGCACCGCTGTTCGGCTTCGCCTGCGGCGGCGTGATGCACCTGCTCGCCGACTGGCCGAACCCGCTCGGCGTGCCGTGGATCTGGCGGCGTCACTCGCTCAACCTGTGGAACAGCGGGCATTGCGACCTGATCGTCGTGGCCGCCGCCTGGGGCGGCACGCTGTGGCTCGCGCAATCGCTGTGGTCGCGCGCGCCGCTGCTCGAACACTGGCTCGGCTGGCTGCATCGCGTTTAGTTGCAATCCGTCGCCATTCGACGCGAAGAATGGCACGCAACTTTCGGTTCGTTGAAAGCGCGCCGCGAGTCCCCATCTGAAGATGAATCGTCGATAGGCCTGCCCGGCACGCACCCGCGACGTCTGGCACACTGACGATTCGATTCATGCGCGGTTCGCCCGCGCACTCGCACCCCATTTCAACGCTCCGATGGACGTCACCGCTACCCGCCCTGCCGCCCGTGCGCTCGACGTGTTCCACCCGGCCGTGGCCGCGTGGTTCCGCCGCACGTTTGCCGCGCCGACCGGCGCGCAGGCGCTCGCGTGGCCCCACATCAAGGCCGGCCGGTCGACGCTCGTCGCCGCGCCGACCGGCTCCGGCAAGACGCTCACCGCGTTCCTGTGCGCGCTCGACGATCTGGTGCGCGATGCGCTGGCGCACGACGGCACGCTGCCCGATGCAACGCTGGTCGTCTACGTGTCGCCGCTGAAGGCGCTGTCGAACGACATCCACGTGAACCTCGACGCGCCGCTCGCCGGCATCGCCGAATCGCTCGCGCAACTCGGCCTGCCGGTGCCGGCGATCCGCACCGCGGTGCGTACCGGCGACACCACGCAGGCCGAGCGTGCCGCACTGCGCAAGCGCGCGCCGCACATCCTCGTCACCACGCCCGAATCGCTGTACGTGCTGCTGTCGTCCACCTCCGGGCGGCAAATGCTGTCGAACGTGCGCTCGGTGATCGTCGACGAGATCCATGCGCTCGCGTCGTCCAAGCGCGGCAGCCATCTCGCGCTGTCGCTCGAACGCCTCGACGCGCTGGCCGGCCGCGCGCTGCCGCGCATCGGGCTGTCGGCGACGCAAAAGCCGATCGACGCGGTCGCGCGCTTCCTGGTCGGCGGCCCGGCCGACGCGCCGCGCGACTGTACGATCGTCGACACCGGCCACACGCGCGAGCGCGACCTCGCGCTCGAACTGCCGAACGTGCCGCTCGAACCGGTGATGGCCACCGACGTGTGGGAACAGGTGTACGACCGCATCGCCGGGCTCGCCGCCGCGCATCGCACGACGCTCGTGTTCGTCAACACACGGCGCACCGCCGAGCGCATGGCGCGCCATCTCGCCGACCGGCTCGGCAAGGATGCGATCGCCGCGCATCACGGCAGCCTGGCCAAGGAACACCGCTTCGATGCCGAGCAACGCCTGAAGCGCGGCGAACTGAAGCTGCTCGTCGCGACCGCGTCGCTCGAACTCGGCATCGACATCGGCGACGTCGATCTCGTCTGCCAGGTCGGCTCGCCGCGCGGCATCGCGCCGTTCCTGCAGCGCGTCGGCCGTTCGGGGCACCACGTCGGCGGCGTGCCGAAGGGGCGCCTCTTCCCGCTGTCGCGCGACGAGCTCGTCGAATGCGCGGCACTGCTCGACTGCGTGCAACGCGGCGAACTCGACGCGTTGCGGATTCCCGAAGCGCCGCTCGACGTGCTCGCGCAGCAGATCGTGGCCGAAGTCGCGTGTGCGGAGTGGCAGGAAGACGCGCTGTACGCGAGCTTCACGCGTGCCGCGCCGTACGCAAGGCTGACACGCGAGCGCTTCGACGAAGTGATGAAGATGCTCGCCGAAGGCTTCACGAGCCGTCGCGGCGTGCGCGGCGCGTACCTGCATCGCGACGTGGTCGGCGGCACCGTGCGCGGGCGCCGCAATGCGATGATGACCGCGACCACGTCGGGCGGCACGATCCCCGACATGGCCGACTACGCGGTCCTGCTCGAACCGCAGGGCATCCAGGTCGGCACCGTCAACGAGGATTTCGCGATCGAAAGCCTGGCCGGCGACGTGTTCCAGCTCGGCAACCAGTCGTACCGGATCATTCGCGTGGAAACGGGCCGCGTGCGCGTCGAGGACGCCCAAGGCCAGTCGCCGAACATTCCGTTCTGGCTCGGCGAGGCGCCGGGGCGCAGCGACGAACTGTCGGCGGCGGTCGGCCGACTGCGCGCGCGGCTCGACGGGCTGTTCGCCGACGGCGACCGGCTGGCCGGCGAAGGCGCCCGCGCCG